>CAYNAC010000039.1:0-6805 GCA_964395155.1 Candidatus Woesearchaeota archaeon | reverse complement strand
CAAAACATAAATTATAAAAAATAAAGCAATAAAATTAGAAATAAATAAAAAATATTTACCATAGTTGCTTATTTCCTTATCAAAATAACCAAATTTTGTTTTATTCCTAAAAATTCTTAGTCTTCTAGCTAAAAAATCCCAAAAAGCAGAAGGCAAAAATAGAACAAAGGCAGTAATTCCTACAAAAGGAAAATGCCCTAGTCTTAAAGATAAAGCCATACCAATTAAAAGAAAAATAAAAGTAAATGAAGTAACAATTCTAAATTGTTTAAATAAAAAAGGCATGAAAAGAAAAACTGGACCAATAAATTCAACCAAATAGACAAAATACGTAAGATAAATCAAAAAATCAGGAAATTCTAATAAAAATTTACCAAAATATGTAGCAAACTGGTCTAGTTGCAATGAATAGTAAATTGCAGTTCCGTCTTTTATCCACTCGTTACCTGTTTTTAATAATGCTGAGAAAAAATAGACAAAAGCAACTTGTAATAAAATTCCAGCAGTCCAAAAAGAAAAAAAGTTCTTATCTTTAAAATTATAATTTTTTAACTTAGAATCTATAGAATATCTAGCACCTAAAGGTAAAAAAATAGCCCAAAAAAATAGTAAACGTAACATAACATCTCCTCCCTGCAAAACGTAAGGATTTCTAGAATGTAATGAGATAAGTAAAAACCAAGAAACAAAAATTGATAATTTAGTTTTATATCCAACCAGTAAAGATAAAGCAAACAAAAAAGCTAAAGAAAACAAAAAAATCTGGTAAGTTAAGCTCCCTCCAAGATTATGTAAAGATATCCATCTAGAGTCAGCAAAATTTTCAAGATATATGTTAAGTGGTAAAACTCCAAAATTTGTATAATGTGCAGACAAAGATAAAGATCTAACAATTAAATCAAATATTAATAATAATGCAAGAAATATTCTAAAAATTGAAAGAGCACGTAAATCTATCTGAAAAATTTTCTTAAATCTAGAGATTATTTCCATTTAACAATAACCTGGTCTGTGCGTTCACGAGGAGATATTTGAATATCTTCATAATTTTTTTTAATGCCTGAATTAAATAAAATTTCCCCTGTATAAGCTATCATCGCACCATTATCTACTAAAAACTCTTTAGCAGGACAAAATAATTTAGCCCCTCTTGATTTACACATTAGTTTGCACATTTCTTGCAATCTAGAATTACAAGCCACGCCACCTCCTAAAACCAGTTCTTTTTTTCCAGTATGTGTTAAAGCTCTTTCAGCCGCCTCGACAAGCATTGCGAAAGCAGTTTCTTGCATTGAAAACGCTAAATCTTTAATGTTAAAACCTTTATCATACATTTGTTTCATTTTTGTCTGCATTCCAGAAAAAGAAACATCCATTCCTTTAATTGAATAAGGTAATTCAATATATTTTCCACCCTTTGCAATATTTTCTAGAACTGGTCCAGCAGGAAAAGATATTCCAACATATCTTCCAAATGTATCTATAAAATTTCCAACACCTAAATCAAGAGTTTCTCCAAAAACTCTATATTTTCCATCAAGATAAGCAATAATTTGAGTATTTGCTCCAGATGCATAAAGTAAAACTGGGTCTTTTGCACCAACACTCTGACCAATCTCGAGATGAGCAATGCAATGATTTACTGCAATCAAAGGGACATTCAAAATTTTAGCTTTTTGTTTTGCAAAATTAAGACCAGCATGCAAACAAGGAGCAAGACCAGGGGCATTTGAAACTGCAATAGCTTTAATTTCTTTTTCAGAAAATTTTGCTTTAGAAAATGCATTATCCCAAATATTTTGCGAAACAAACTTGTGATGTTCAGCACTCTTATTAGGAATTATTCCTCCAGAATCTGGTCTGTACATATCTTTAACATTTGAAAGAACTTTTCCTTTAGAAACAATACCAACTCCAAAAGTGTGAGCAGTAGTCTCAATTCCGACAATCATAAAACTAAAAAATGTCTAAGATATTAAAAATCTATCTCCCCACAAATATTGTAGATAAAATCTAAAACTATTAAACTTTTCTAACACAAAAATCGTTCCTGTGTAAAAACACCACAACTAAAAAATATAAAAATAAATTAAAAAACCTAAGTAAAATTACTTACGTTTTTTCTTAGCTCTCCCGCCACGAGACATCTTAGCCTCGCAAACGTTACCGCTTGCATCTACATAATATAAATAACCATGTTGACGCTTAACGACGTTTTTAGCAATAATTTTTCCCATCAAACCTCCTTGAGAAACAAAAGCACGACGAATATTTAAATGTTTGTATTTTCCGACGATAAAACAATTCGTTTAATCTTATTTGAAAAAACCACGTCGGCAATAATCAAAAAAATCATCCTTACTCAAAAATTTGGAAATTAATTTTTTATTTTTCCTATTCAATGGAATTTCAATAATTTTACAAAATCTATTTTTCTGTTTTATTGAAAAAATAAATGGTTCAATGACCCTAGAATCAATTACTTTGTTCTCATTATCTACCCATAAAGTTAAAAATCTGAAAAAAACAAAATAAGAAGTTAAATTTCCTTTCCAAGTTACAAAATCTTTAAATTCAAACAACAAATTAGATGTATTTCTTGACCTAAACATCAAACCAAATCCTTTCCTAAAGAACCCAGTTTTTTTAACATCAATAGAAATTTTCTTTCTCTTGAAAGAAACAATCAACTTCATATTAATTAAATATCTTTCATCTCAGATCTTATCTTAGAAATCTTGCCTAACTTATCCGAAACTTTGTCTGACTTGCTTTGAAGAGATTTTTTATGCTCTGTAAGCCTAGCTTCCTTTTCAGAAAGACTTGCCAAAATTCTTTGCAACTCTAACTCTTTTTTTCTATTCTCTGATATAGAAGAAGAAGTTTTTTCAATAGATCTCTTAAGAGAATCTCTTTCTTTACCGAGAGAGCTTATCTCATTCTCAAGATCTTTTATTGCTCCACTAAGAGCAGATTTTTGTTTTACCACCATTTTTATCTAACCTAATTTATGCAAATCTATTTATAAACGTTTCTTTATTTGATTCGATAAAGTATCCAATTCGCGCATAGCGGAATCAAAAGAAGATTTAGATATATATTTGGATAAATAGGCTCTTTTGAGAACATCCTTTTGTGCTTGGATTCTACGTAATCCCTTAGCAGAATCACTAAACTTAATATTTTTTAATTCATCTACTTGACCCTTCCAATTTTTAGCCTGTTTTAAAGAATGATTATACCATAAATAGCTAATTAAAATTACAAAAGACAATAAGAAAATAAAAACACTAATATAAACCATCGAAGAATAATCATTTGTCGAGGGAGGACTTAAAAAAGGACTATTTGATATTGAAACTTGATATAAATCTAAACCCAAAGAATCTCCATTTTCAGCAGATACAAAAATTAAGACCTCGTTATAATTATTTAATCCTAAATTAAAAAAATGTTCAAATGAAGCTTGTCTAGACACAGAAACTTTCTCTTGACTTTCAGAAATAATTTTTCCATCTAAAGAATAAACTACAAAATTAAGATTAACTTCATTTGAATTACGATTATTAAAATTAAGTTTATACAAATTAATATTTGGAGAAAGAATAGTTTCCCCGGAAATAACTGTGATATCTGAATTTGGATTAAAATTTATTGAAACATCATATTCTATTTCAGAGCTTTTAGATTCAAAACCTACAATTACTGGAATTTCTTGAAAAACCTCATTTTTATTAGAGATAATTAAATTATCAAAGTATATTCCTTTCTTGATATCTAGTTCTCCAATCAATAAATTAAATGAACCAAATTCTCCTTCGCCTACATAAATAGAATTTTTTTCAAGTCTTGTAGCTAAAGATTTCTTCTCTAAAACTGCAGTATATGTCTGACCTTCTCCAGAATTAAAAAAATTAACCGGTAAAATTGTCGGACCCCTAGCCGTAATTATTTCAGGAGTATATGGAGTATCAACAGCTTTAACAAAAAACAAACAGAAAAATAAAAAAACAAATAATAAAAATAATTTTTTCATAATTTATAACCTCTATTTTTAACTTTATCTTTATTACGTTTGAAAAACAAAATAGCAAAAAGACAAACAATTAAAGCAATAACGAAAGTTCCGATGGCTACCCAAGTTTGAGGAGTTATTAATGAATCTGAAATTCTAAAGTGCGCAGTTGATGTAGCAAAACCTCCTATATAAATCAATTCAATTCCAAGAACATAATCTCCAGGTTTCAATCCAGCAGTAGAGAATCTCTTGCTATAACTCTTTGCACCTCTAACATAAAATGTTTCAGATTCAGTATAATAATCATTACCATCGAAATCCTTAATCACATAATTCATGGTAACATCAACTCCCGTTTCTCCTCCAACCTCTAAAAGTTCAATTAAAACTGGAAGTCTTTGACCTTCTCTAAGAACTCTATATAAATCGGGAATAGTAACTGTTGCGTCAAATAACACTCCTTCACTTACAACATTAATTAAAACTAAAACTTCTTTAGTAATTCCTTGGTAAGTCAATATTATTTTTCCAGCATAAACTCCTGGTTCGGGAGCATCTATAGTAAACCTAAGTGGCGCACTTTTTCCTGAAGGTAAAGATATCAAATTAGAATTAAAATAAATATAGTCTTCAATACCACTGACACTAACAACTATATCTAATTTGGTACCTCCAGTATTCTCTATAATAAATTCATTAGTCATGCTATCTCCAGAAACTATCTTTATATTAAAATTATCTTTGCTTAACCTAAAGTTAGGTAAAGACCCTCCTCCACCTCCTCCACCACTTCCTCCTGTAGATCCCGTTGTAGGACTAGAACAAATACCACAATCACCTGGGCAAGTAGAACACGTTTCTCCAGAGTTACATAAATCATCCCCACATATTCCTTCAGAAGATTCAACCGTAAGACCTACATTGGCTTGAGAAGAAGAGTGAGCAGATAACTTAGAGCTATAATCATAACTATAAACCCATATTGAAAAAGTAAGGCCTACAAAAGATAAAATAGTAGATATAATTAAAACAGAAAACAAAAACCTATTTACTTTAAACATACTAATCAAATGAAAAGCCATATTAAATAGTTTATCAAAACGAAAGTCTTGCACTCAAAAGTAAAAATATAATTGAATCACGAGTCCTAAATCTCTTTAAACCCTAAATAATTTTATAGATATATTTCCGGTATAATTGCCTAATTGGTCTATGGAGTCGGCAGAAATAGTTAATTGAAACTTGGAAGATTGATAGGGTTCAACTTCTAAATAACTATAATTAATTATTTTAGATATATCTCCTTCAACATAAGGTTTAACCCTAACAGAAAAAGGATAAGAATTATTTATCAAAATATTTCTAGTAGAAGAACCCCCAAGTGCAATACTACCAAATGTTATAGAAGAAGAATTCAAGTCAAAACCCGCTAAATCTTTAGTTACAAAAGCAGTAGAAGAATAAGTAAATTCCGAAATAGGATAATAGTAATAAAAATACATTGAAGCAGACATCAAAAAAACTACAAAAGAAATAAAAAAAGCTAAAAATAATAGTCCCTTCATTTTCTACCTCTCTTTTTCAAAAAATATTTCAATAAAAGATACAAAACTAAAAAGAAAACAATTGCAACTAATGCCGAAATAGAATAAACAATTAAACTATAATCTTTCCCTATTAACAAACTACCATAAACTAGGGTTGACTTACCATGATAACTTGCGTTAAGAATTAAATTATAACTTCCTTCTAACCCATCAGCTTCAAAATAACTTTCTATAATTTTTTTCTCCCAAGGATTTAAATCAGAAGAAGGAGTTCTAAAAGACAGACTACTCAAAGAGTTACTTAAATTGATATCAACATAAACCCCTGAAATTGGAGAGTTCCATTTATTTTCTAAAGTAACATAAAATTTCTGAATCCCATTTCCCATAATATAATCTGTATAATTAGTTATATTTACAAACAAAGAACCGACTCTAAAAGATTTATTAATTTCATTTTTAAAACCAGAATAAGTTAATTTTGCAGAGCCTATATAGTCTCCGGGAAAAATATCAGAAGAATCAAGATATTTTCTAAAATATCTATCTCCATTAACTTCAACAACGACTGGAGAAAAGTCAATTTTTTTAGCAATTTCTCCATTATTTGATATAAAATCTACATAAACTTCCGTAATATCTAATGGATTATCTCCTCTATTGATAACATGAAGCTCAACAGGGACTTTATCTCCTACATTAGCATCTGGGATATTTAAGTTCAAATCCCCATATATTCCAGGGTACGGAACAAAAGTTTTAACGGATGAACCAACTTCTATAAGAGTAGAAATAAATGATTCTTCTGAAGGTCTCTCTTTAACACTTACGCTAATCGTGTGTTGTCCAGGTTTATCCATTTTTTCAGGAAACTTTATTGTTAAAACAAACATACCATTCCCTCTAACTACTTCTTTATCAATTGAAGAATAATCTTTAAGAGTCCCTCCTCCAATAACAATGTCATAGTCAGAACTCTCAACAGCATCTAGAACAAAAAAATTAATCTTAACTTCTTGATTTGGAACAAAATCTATTTGTTTTATAGCAGGAGATATTCCTAAAGAATAAACAGAAGAGAAAGAAACTATAAAAAAAACAAACAAGCAAACAAATTTAATCATCTTATACTAAAAATATTCTTATTTTAAATACTTTTCATACAATAGGGAAGTAACTGAATGTTGCTGTAGCAGTAATAGTATCTCCTAATGCACCAGTTAATGAGTCAGATGGAACT
>CAYNAC010000038.1:0-6890 GCA_964395155.1 Candidatus Woesearchaeota archaeon | reverse complement strand
TGGTTGGGCTATTCTAGCAGCAGTTATTGCTATTGGAGTTCTCGCATACTTTGGAGTTTTCAGCCCTGGTAAATACGTAACAGATTCTGCAATCGTTACTGCACCTTTCTATGTCAATGCTCAAAACATTCAAGCCGATACTGGTGGAGGTTCATCAGGAATTGTAATGGAATTAAGGAATAACGGTGGAGAAGATTTGAATGTTACAAGTGTTAGCATAGACGGGTCAAGCCCTAATGTTGACTGTACATGGACTGGAGGAATTTCAGTTACCCCAAGTTCAGCGGTATCTTTCACAATTGGATGCCCAACTGCACTAAATGCAGGTGGAACATACAAGGGAGACATAACTATTAGCTACAGTAAAGCTGGAAGCTCAATAGATTTGACTTCAACAGGAACAATAGCTGGAAAAATCACAGCTTAAACAGACATTTTATTTTTTTTATTTTATAATTTTATTCTTAGAATTTAGAAAAATCATTAGATTAATCAGTTTTATAAACCATCAATTTGTTTTCTCTCTGATCGTGTAGCTCAGCCCGGTAGAGCACTGCTCTGATAAAAGCAAAATCACAGATTTTGATTGATCTGAAGTTTTGAATTTCAGAGCGGCAGGGGTCCCAGGTTCAAATCCTGGCACGATCATTGCGTAGTCGTAGACTACATAAATCATGCATATGATTTGTATCAGTGTTTCAGGTTCAAATCACTTCAAAATCAAGAAATTATCTAATTTCTGGATGTTCAAAGAGTTCTATCAAGATACGCTTTGACATATACTTGTTTTGAAGTTACCACAAATATCAATTTGTTTGTTATCAAGAATTCTTTAAAATATTTTCTCAAAACACTATATTTGTTTTAATCAATACTGAAATCTCCAGCTAGTAAAAATTAAAAAAATTAGAAACTATAAAGTCACTAAAAATCAAATTCGCGTTATAAAATTATAAAAAATAAAAAAAATAAATTGTTTGTTTATACAATCTTTCCAGCTATTGTTCCAGTAGATGTCAAATCAATATTACTTCCAGATTTTCTGTAGTTAATTGATATGTCTCCTTTGTAAGTTCCACCTACAGTTAGAGCACTAGCACATGTCGCAGTGAATGATTGCAAGTTACTAGGAGTCACTACTGTTCCTCCAGTCCATGTACAATCAGTGTCTGGACTAGAACCATCAACAAAAACTCTTGTGACGTTAAGATTCTCACCACCATTATTTCTAAATTCAAAATTAATGCCAGAAGCGTTAATATTTTGAGCATTGACATAGAAAGGTGCAGTAACGATTGCAGAATCTGTTACATATTTACCAGGGCTGAAAACTCCAAAGTATGCCAGAACTCCAATAGCAATAACTGCTGCTAAGATAGCCCAACCATAAGTCATTAAGAATTCAACAGCTGCTTGTCCTTTTCTTTTCATGATAAACCTCCTTTTTACATTCGAGTAAATTACTCTTACTATATAAATATTCTTATTAGTTAAACCTGCACATAAATACAAATAGAGCCAAATAATTTACCTCTTTAACAAAAGATTAAAATTTTACAAAATAAAAATTGTTATTTTATAAAATCAATTAGTTCACTCTCAATAAATTAATTTAATTACAAGAATGTTCTAATCCATTTAATCCATAATCGTCTAAATGTTGTTGGTCTACCTTAAACCAAGAAGGCATTCCAGTAATTCTACAAGATATAGGATTATCAGAAGAGAAGTAGATATAATCTACTAGACTTTTATCTTTAGGTGTAATTCCTTGATTAGATAATTGAGGGCTATAAACAAAAGATTCTATTCCATTCTCATCTGCTAAATTTGAGCCTTGTAACCTGTTCAAGTAACTTGGAGCTTGAGGATTAGACTTGTAATATTTACTAGAAGTATGATTATTCAAGTTAGCAGTGCTAGAACCAGAAGTAAAATTAGTAAATGGAGTTTGAATTATCTTATTTGATATAGCTCCACCAGTATTTAATAAATAAAGAGGATCCTCAAAATCTTTAATGGGTATTTTTGAATAATAAGTTTGAGTTTTATTCCATCTAACCAAGTTACCTTGATCTTGAGCATTTAATTCAACATTAAAAACAACTTCTATATTCCAAGGATCAGACTGCCTAATAAAAATAGAAGGATTGCTCAAAAAAATGTCTGCATTTATTTTATTAGCTTTTTGAAGTATATCTACTTGTAAATCTGAAAAAGTCGCTCCAAGCATTATCGGTTGGTCTACCGAATTAAAAGTTCCATTGAAAAACAATTCGTTTAAAGAATGCGAAACATTAGAAATATAAAATCCATTTTCAATAGATTCTTTTTGCATTATAAAAATTGACCTAAAACCAGAAATAAATATTTGTCTCTCCAAATTTTCTTCAACAGAAAACAAAAAATTATTCAGAGTATTAACTCTATCATGTATGGTATCTCTAGAACTATAATTTTTATAAAAAGTATAACTTATAAGAAAAAGAGATATTGCAGCAATCACTACCAAAGTAAAAAAAACACCTCTTCTATTCATTACACCCATCTCCTTATTTGAACTTCGGTAGACCAAGGGAAAGGAATACCTTGTATTTCATTAGTAGAAATATTTATTTCATTTTGAGCAAATAAGAAATCAACCTTACCATTCAAGTTTAAATCTAATTGTCTAAATAAGTTGTAAGCAGCAACTTGTAAGGCATCGTTTAAATTATAAACAATAGATGAAGGAGAATAGGTGCAAACATTAGACCCGTTATAACTTTGAGGAATTTTTAAAGTAATATTAGTGTTATCTTCAAAATAAATAGACCAAGTACACCCATCTTTATTTGCACTAATAGGAGAATAAGCAGAAATGTTTTTTATTAGTGTGTATATAACTTTATTATTAGAAGAGCTTGTTTCATTACTACCTGAACTAGAAACTGAGGTTATAGTAAGAGTGTTATTTGAAATCAATTTTTTATGGTCTATTTTTATAGCGTAAGGATCTCCAAGTTCAATATAATTAGTTCCATAATTATTTATGTCATAAACAACTTCGTTATTTAACCTTACCTTACTAGTCCAATAATTTCCAGAATAAGATATTGCAGTAACTGAAGTCGGAGTTGAATCTGAAGGAATGCTAAAATTAACACTCGTTGAATTTGAAAATGCCTTTTCCAAAGTTATAGGAATTCCAAACACTTCTTGTTGTTGAGGATAATTTAAAGAAATATATGAGTTCGGATATAGTTTAGTTTTCTGATTTGCAGTTGAATTAAATGATTGAGCGCTGTAAGTTGCCAAAATATTATTTGTTATTTGTTTGTAAATTTGAGTTAATTGAGTTACATTACTCTTGTAAAATCCTCCATTACCGCAAGCTGCAATTCCTTGCATAGTCTGTTCAGCTAAACTACCACTATTAACATCAAGAGCGATTGCATGAACAGTCATGTTATATTTTAATCGAGCCTGACATGCAGCTTCAATGGCTTGGTCTTGAGGGTCGTTTATAGTTCCACCATCTCCGTCCCAGTCAGGAGAAGGATCTAAACCACAAGCACGATTAGCTTCACCATCACTCATCACAATCATTTCTCTTGATCTATTAATCGTTTCAAAATCACATATTTTTTGAGAAAGAGAAACATTAATAGCATCAATTTTGTAATTTATCGCCGCACTTTCAGTTCTAAAACTTAGTCTAGCAACATTACTATATGTAGAAAGAGTGCTCAAACTTGAACTAATTAAAGTATCATTTACATATAACTTGTAAGTATTTGTAAGAGGAGTAATTTCCAATTTTATCTTGTAAGTATTTCCCAAAGAATAAGGAGTTACAACATTATCGTTATTTCTAATTTGACCATTATACATTTTAAACACAATATAATCTTGATAATTTCCAGAACTATCTAAACTTTCAATATCTAGTCTTAATCTCCCAGAGCCAGTATCGTGCCTTACTAAAAATGATATATCAGTTCTATCTTCTTGTGGATTAAATATATGAGAAAACGTAGGGTTCTGATTAGAACTTCCTCTAGTTATAGTTACGTCCCTATCCCCTTCTAAATTATTTGAAGTTATTCCTATCGTAGAACTACCTGGCTCTGAAATTGTCCATCCAGTAGGGTCTGCTCCTATAGATTGACCATTAAAGTTATCATAAAATATAGATTGATCAAAACAACTATTTGCCTTTAATATTCCGCAACAAACACAAGTATATCCATTTGCATTCCAGGCGTTATTTACTATACTCTTTAAAGAAGAACTGCTATTCGAAAGATTATGAAAATCAGATTTTTTAGAATAATCTTCAAATCCTACTAACCCAACTTTATTTCCTGAAATATTTAATAAAGTTGTAATCAATTCATCAGTTGCATTTTTTGCATCATTTATCTTACAAGGAGTTTCCCCAGGGTCAGCAGAACCACCGGGACAATTATTTTCCATACTACCAGATAAATCAACTATAGAAAACAAATCTATTTTTTTATTATTATAAATTAAAGATACGTTTCTCAAACCAAGTCTTATAGGCGTAGTTTTATTTGCTAACTGATTATAATTCAAAAGATTAGCTAATTGAGAATTTGTAATATCTATTGTCTGTCTCCCATTTGTAGTTCCATTAAAAACCGTCACATTACCAATATTCAGAAAAGTCGTAAAGTTACTCTCTAAATCAAGTTTAATGTCGATAGAAGAAGGAGTAGCTGGAATAAAAAGACCATCATAAATATTTATTAGACCATCAATACCTTGAAAATATTGCTTCTTTTCAAGATTCAAAGGTTCAGATTGATATTTAATTTTTAAAAAGCCTCCTGCAATATAAAGTTCATTAGCAGCAAATTCTAACGTGTTTAAACCACTATGAAACTTAGAAATATGACTGATTAATTCATAAGTAGTCGGTTCTGTAGTCGAAAAAGATTTACTATAGTTCCCTGCAAAAACTCCATTAATATATAACTGAAAATCTTTATTTGTAGCCAACTCCAAATCCGCATCAGTTAAAGTACCATTATAATCTGCAACAAGCGTCACATTTCCATCTCCAACATACCCTCCAAAATAATAATATGAATTTTTGAAATTACTCGATAAATAAGCTCTTGCAGAATAACCGGTTATATTTTGACCAAGCCTTACTCCACTTATTATTTGCCTTGAAGTTTCAACTTGCCTAGAAGTTTCAAGAGGGCTCGTATTTTTTGAAGAGATTAAACTATTCTCTAGCCAAATACCTACATTTTCTTTTGTTTCTATAGACGACAAAAATTCACTAGCAATATTTTTAGCAATATCCTCGTCAGTAATATATAGACTACTTATTTGTTCTAAAAGAGATTTATTTGGTTCAGTTATTACTCCAGAAGATATTAATGACTGAACGTAGAAATTATCAAACTCTTCGGCACTTATTGAAGAAAGACTCAATAAAATATCTTGATCCAATTTAGATTCTATTCTTGTTTGTTTTATATTTGGGACAGCTACCAAAATAACCAATAAAATTACAAGCAATGCAACTAATGCGTCTAAACTAAAAAATATTCCTCTTTTATTTTCTAATCCCATACTTGAATCTCCATAGTTGCAGGTTTGTTATTATATACTATAATGCGAGATATTTTTATATTATTATTCGGATTGTCTGGAGCAAATCCTATCCCTTCAACATTTGAACTTCTAACAACAATAGGCTGAGAAAAATTTACAAAATAATTATATTTAACTCCAAACAAAGATTTAGTCCTACTATAATCTAAAGAAACCAAATCATAAAACTCTTCTAACTTATCTTGATTAATTTTGTTTTTTGAAGTCAAACCTATTTTTGAAACAGAAAGAATAGTCCAATTTTCAGGATATCCTTCTGAAAATAAGTTATCTGCAATTATATTTCCTTCGTATAACAAATCATCAAATTTTTCTTGCTCTCCATTAGGATAATTAATAGTATAAATATAAAATACAACCATTCCAAAAATAAATATCCCTGTAGCAACAATTACATCAAAGCCCCAAGCTTGAGCTTTTCTTTGGTTCATTCAAACTCCTTTTTTAGATTTTATAGGTGAATTGCCTAATTCTATACCTTTCTTAGTTATCAAAAATTTGTACAATCCTTTCGAATGGTTTGTACCCCTCATCTTTAATACTTCTATATATCTCTCTCTAGAAATAAACTTCCTCATAAATTGCATTAATAGTATCGAATCTGCTTCAAACTCTAAAGCGCGGTATATTTTGTGCTCTAAATCAGGATTATCTTCTAAAGTAACAAGAGATGTACAATTCCATTTTTTTACCATATTAAAAAGATCTAAAGAAGCTTCTCTTTTTTCAAGTTCATCTTCAAATAATAAAGTAAATGAAGTCATACTATCAATAACTAATCTAGAAACTTTATTTTTTATAATAATACTTTCAATTATTCCTCCTCCCTCTTCTAACATACTTTTAACTTTTCCAGGAGTATAATTCAAAAAAGTAAATAATCCTTTTTTTTCATAATCTTCTAAAGACCAAGAAAACCTCTTCATATTATGATAAAAAGATTCTTTACCCTCTTCAAAAGTTATAAACAAACAACTTTCTCCTCTTTTTAGACCTTCAATTATAAATTGCATGCCAAAAATTGTCTTTCCACTACCTGGTCCTCCAACAACAAGATTAGTTGAATTTTTCTCAAATCCTCCCTCGACAAGTTTATCAAAATGAACTATGCCAGTTGGTACTCTCACACATTCATCAACCTTACTTTTTTTCTTTTTAACTAATTTAGATTTCACCTTCTTTTTCATATGATTAAATTAGGATTTTGATTATAAAAACTTAATGTAATATTATTTACCCCAATATATTCGAAAAGTAAT
>CAYNAC010000037.1:0-6931 GCA_964395155.1 Candidatus Woesearchaeota archaeon | reverse complement strand
TTAATCGTTTGTGGAAATATGCTCATGAAGTTAAATTTGGTAAATCATCTAGCAGAATATCTCATAAATTAAATAAATCAATTGAAGAAATTACTTTAGATATAAAAAATATTAATTATAATATTGCGATAATTAAGTTGCGTGCTTTGTTCGATTCTTTTGAAAATGAAATAAGTAAAAGTGATTTCGCTTGTTATCTGCAATTATTAAGTGTTTTCGCACCGCATGTTGCAGAAGAATTGTGGCATTCCGTTTTAGGATATAATACTTTCATTAGTAGTTCTTCTTGGCCTGCTGCAGACAAATCTAAAATAAATGAAAATATAGATAAGGCTGAAGAGAATTTTGAAAGAACTATATTGGATGTTCAAAATGTTTTAAAGATTATTCGTGAAAAGCAAGGAAATGATCCTAAACATGTTTATTTGTATGTGATTCCTAATGAATTAAATAATTTTGACTCTCATATATTGTCTAAGAGAACAGGACTTGAGGTTTCTGTTTTTGCCGTTAATGATAAAAATAAGTATGATCCTACTGGGAAAGCCGGTAAGGCGAAGCCTGGAAAGCCTGCTATTTATGTTGAATAATTGACTAAGCCTTATACAAACGAGTTATTTGCTAGAAAATTAGATTTTTTGGCTTTGCACATAAATGCAAATTCTGATTAAATGTTTTACTTGTTTGATTAAAAATTATGTCTTAATGATAAAATTTTTTAAGCTCAAACTTTGTTTGTGTATAAAGCCAGATTTTTCATAATTGAAGAGTAATTATTTTTTGTACTTATATATGATATCAATTGTTAGAATATCTTTAAAAAGAGGTTTGTTTTTTAGGTATCCCATTAGAGGCAATGAAACATGAAAGTTTATCTGGTGCGTCCTGGAGAGAATGACAAAGGTATTCTTACTTCAAAAGGAATTTGGCAGATTAAGACAACGGCTAGACGTTTTTTGACTGAAAAAACTCAAATAGATAAGATATATGTTAACGGGAATAGTGTTTCAAAACAAAGTGGGGAAATTTTGAGTAAATCTTTGATTGTTCCAGTTGTTAGCGATGAAAGATTTAGTGAAATTAAAGAATCTGTTATTTTAGGTAATTTTTCTGAAGATGAAAATGAGAATTTAGAATACGTTAATTTGTTTGTTGATGAAATAGTTAGTAATGGCAAGGACGTTATAATTTCTATAGGTAACGGAGTTCATAGAGCAGTGATAAGTAGACTAACTGGGATGTCTTTGGTAGAAACTAGGCATTTTTCAATCGCTGAATCCAGTGTTTCTTTGATTGAATCCAAATACGATGGCTTTAACAATAAATGGGTTATATCTAATATTAACGATTTAACTCATTTGAAGATGCCTTGAGTTAGTCTTGCACACAAATGCAAATTATGGTAAATGGTTTACTTGTTTGATTAAATATTATATTTTAATGATAAAAAATTTAATCTAAAACTTTGTTTATGTGCAAAGCCTCTTGAGTTACACTAATTTGTCTTTTTTTAGTTAGACTCTTTTTAAATAAGCAGTTTATTACTCAAAAGTTATTTGGTTTTTAATTAATGTACTTAAATTAAACGATATGTTTGTGTTTGTATTTTATATATAAAGTTCTTTAGATTGTATTTTATATGGAGGTGATGAATTGTATGGCTGGTGTACAACAACAAAAGAACTTGCGTGATGGTCGTTTAGTTGCCTTAGTGGAGCATCTTGATACAGTCGATGCTTTTTATGGTATTACGCCAGAAGAGCGCAATGTTTTGGATGTAATACATGGTTTGTCCGATATTGCTGAAGATAAGGAGGATTGATTAATTTTATTAACCTTCTTTTTTTCTTTTTATTATGGATTTAGTTTATGCCTTTATTTTGGCTTTTGTTCAAGGAGTTACCGAATGGTTTCCTATATCTAGTTCTGGTCATCTTACTATTTTGCAGAAGTTTTTAGGCGGTGTTGATAGTCTTGATTTTCAAGTTGCTTTGCATTTTGGAACTTTAATGGCTGTATTTGTTTATTTCAGAAAAGATATAACTTTTATTTTAAGAGATGTTTTAGGAGGAAATTGGAAGACTCAAAATTCTAAACTGGGTTTTTTAATCTTAATAGCTAGTATTCCTGCTGGTTTAATGGGTTTTATTTTTATGTCTTTGTTTGATAAATTATCCAGTAGTTTTTTAATTTTGGGTTTTGGATGGTTAATTACTAGTATGGCTCTTTTTGTTGGTTCTTCTAGCGTTAAACAAAGTAAGAATAAATTTACTTATTCAAAAGCATTTGCTATCGGTCTTGCTCAAATGTTATCTTTGATTCCAGGAATATCTAGGAGTGGTATGACTATATCTTTTGGTTTATTATTTGGATTAAATGAAAAAGAATCAATAAAATTTTCTTATTTGCTTGCAATTCCAGTAATACTCGGAGCAAGCTTATTTACTTTTGGAAATGAATATCTTCCTTTTGAATTGCTTGGAGTTACTATTTTTTGTTTTTTGGTATCTTTAGTTTTTATGAACTTTTCTTTTAAATATGTCTTAAGTGATAGAAAAAATCTAAAGTGGTTTGGATTTTACACTTTGATTTTGTCAGTTATCTTTATTTTCCTCGGGCTTAACTAAATATTTTCAACTATTGCTTTAACTCTTCTTATTCCTGCTGAAACACTTGATTGCTCTATTATTTTAATTTTGCCTATTTCTTTAGTGTTTTTTACATGAGGTCCTGTGCAAATTTCTTTTGAGAAATAACCTTTTTTTTCATCTTTATCTAAAACGGTATATACTGAAACGATTTTTGGATATTTGTGCCCAAACTCTCCTTTTGCTCCTGCGTCAATTGCTTTTTCATAAGGTAACTCTTCAGATTTTACGGCAAGGCCTTTATTTACAACTTTATTTAATAAATCTTCTACTTTTTTAATTTCTTCATCTGTTAATTTTCTTGAAAATGTAAAATCAAAACGTGTTCTCTCCGGAGTTATATTTGAACCTCTTTGCGCAACTTGCGGACCTAAAATTCTTGAAAGTGCTTCGTTTAAAAGATGAGTTGTAGTATGTAATCTTGTAGTTTTCTCTGAATTATCTGCTAGTCCAGATTTGAAAGCACCAGCGGAAGTAGTTCTTGATAACTCTTGATGTTTTTGATATTCTTCATCAAAACTTTTTTTATCTACTTCAATATTCTTTTCTTTTGCCATTTCTTGAGTCATTTCAATTGGAAAGCCGTACGACTGAAATAGTAGAAATGCATCTTTTCCAGAAATAACTTTGTTATTCTTAATTAGTTTTTCAAATTGTTTTATTCCTTTTTCAATAGTTTTTCTAAATTTGTTTTCCTCTTCATCTAATTTGGTTAATATGTTTTTTTTGTTTTCTATTAAATTGTCATAGTCTTTGTATGTCTCGATAACACTTTCTGCAACTACTTGAATGAAATTATTTTCAATGTTTATTAATTTTGCATATCTGATTGCTCTTCTGATTAATCTTCTTAAAATGTATCCTTGAGATGTGTTTGAAGGGATTGTAGGATTTTCATCTCCTAACATAAAAACCGCTGCTTTGATGTGGTCTGCAATTATTCTTATTTCTTTTTTATTTTCTGAATATTTTTTATTTGATATTTTTTCTATGCTTTCAATTATTGGTCTCCAAATTTCTGTAAGATAGTTATCATCAAAACCTTGTAATGCTGCAAGAGTTCTTTCTAAACCCATTCCAGTATCTACATTTTTTTGTTTTAGTGGGGTGTAATTTCCTTCTTTGGTTTTTTCATATTGCATGAAAACATCATTCCAAATCTCTACCCAATTTGAATCGTTTGGATCAAATGATTTTGGAACTTTTTTTCCGTTGTAAAAAAACATTTCAGTATCGGGTCCGCATGGTCCGCTATCTCCAGCTGGCCCCCACCAATTATTATTTTTAGGTAGAAAAGCTATTCTTTCTTTCGGAATTCCTAAAGAGGTCCAAATCTTAAAAGATTCTTCGTCTTTTGGAGAATCTTTATCTCCTGCAAAACAGCTGACTGCTAATTTTTCTAAAGGGATTTTTAATATTTTTGTTAGAAATTCAAAACTATATTCTATAGCTTCTTTTTTTTCATAATCTCCTATTGACCAATTACCTAACATTTCAAAAAAAGTATGGTGTGTTGAGTCTCCAACTTCTTCTATATCTCCTGTTCGAATACATCTTTGAACATTTACTAATCTTTTACCTAATGGGTGTTTTTGACCTGTAAGATATGGAACCAATGGATGCATTCCTGCAGTCGTAAATAGAACGGTTGGGTCATTTATAGGGATTAGAGAAGAATTTGGAATTTCTCTATGGCTTTTTGACTTGAAAAAATCAATATATTTTTTTATTAATTCTTTTCTTGTTATCATAATTAATTCTTGGCAGAGCAGTTTTTAAAATATTTGATTTTAATGTTTTGAATTTTTTAATACTAGTTGAAATCTCCAACATTTATGTTGGAGTTAGTATTTTGGAGATTATCAACTGTAATCCCAAAACTACAAACAAACCACACACTAAAGTGTGTGGTAAAACTCATCAGAGTTTTGTGATTTTAAAATTATTTTTTCTCAAAAAATTTTAGTTTAGTTGGGTTAACTTTATGGCTTTGAAAGTATAAGGTAAGAATTGAACTAGCATTGTGTTCATAATCAATATTATAAAGACGTCCCTAGAAATAAAGGTCGATGGTCATATTTATAGTGGTTGGCTGAAATTCCTCCTATTGCATGATTTCCAAGCATAAGTAAATCTCCTAGGGGTCTTTTATTGTTTGCGTTATCTACAAGTCCAAGACAAGGATGGTACCAAACGCCAATTTTATCTCCGCCATACACTTCTACATTTGCTTTTATATAATCTATTGACCTTCTTTCTTCGCCTATAAAAGGAATTGTTAGGGGATGTTCAAGAACTTTTTCAATAGATACTCCTACTAAGTCTTTTGTTATTTTTTCACATTCATCTAACGATCTAGCTTTGATCAACTCTTCTATTTTTCTCTTTTTTTCTGGGTTTTCTTCATAGGCTTTTAATTTTTCATAATCAATTACCCAAACAAGGCGATTTCTTTGCTCATCTTCTAGTCCATCCTCTTCCACTAGATTTTGAAATTCTCTTTCTGGAAAGTTAAATCTATTATAGTGTTTGTGTAAATTTTCGCTAGTTCTTCCTTCTCTTAAATTAGAATGGTTTGATAAATAACTCTCTTTGTGTGCAACTACAACTACTGGATTTCCTTTATTTGTTCTACCAGTTATTGCAACACTAGGAGTTATTAGTTCTTTATCCCATAATTTTTTATTTTGTCTAGCATTTGCTATTCGAATTTCTATTACTTTTGGCATAAATAATGGCTTATAGCCTTCGTTTGTGCAATCTTGAAGATCGCCAAATAACCTATATTTTTTTGACATAAATTTTTTATTTATTATCTATTTATAAATTAGATTGTTTGCTTGATTTTTTACAATTTGAGTTAGTCTTCTAAAAGTCTTATTTAAGAAAGCATTGCAATTTTGTTTCTTATTTTTTCTATTTCTTCTTCTAGGGCGTCTCTCTTAACAGGTGTTGATTTAACTACAACTGCTCTTGTTTCCTTGACTCTTATTTGAGGAATATATTGGATGATGTTTTCCATTTCTTTTTTCATTTCAGAGATTACTTTTTTAAGTAGGTTTTTAAGAGCTAACTCTTCTTTTCGATATTTTTTATAAGAATTATATTTTTTTAAAGATGTGAGGACTTCCATTTCACAATATAACAGATGTTTTTTTCCTGCAGTGACATGGGTTTTATCAAGTCCGACAAAGCGTTCTTCAGTAGGCATTTTCAAAAATCTCTTTATTGATAAATAATATTCTTGATTTTATGCTCTCTATATCTTTTTCCCAGCTCGATATTTCTTCATCTTCTTTTGACTTTAGGTCTTTTACCATTCTTAATAGTTCATCCATTTGATCTAGCTTCTCTGAGATTTTTACTAGAGAATCTCTTGCTTCTTTGAATTTGTCTAATTTAACAAATATTGGTCTTTTATCATTTATTTGAGGACTTATCGGAGCCATTCTTAGATTTTCAGTTGCGGAATTTTTATTTGAATATATTTGAGATTTTGGATTAGATTTAGGAGTCCATTCATCTAATTCTACGGTTCTAATTGGTTTTGTTTGCAAAGGTTCTTGATTCCACTCTGGTAGTTCTGGTAAATCTTTATCTTCGTCTTCTACAGCGCTTTTTATCATACTTTGGCTGAAACCTTTGTTCATTAATGAATCTGGAAATGAAGGAAGGCCATTTATTTCTTGATTTTCGTGACTATCTATTGGTGGAAGCATGGTTCTTTGATAGTCTCTAATTGAAGGCGAACTAGACAAAGGTAAATTAGGAAGTTCTCCATCAACATCTTTCTTTTTTCCAAACATATAAAGGTATATTTTCAAGTTTATTTATATAGGTTTATCTTAATTTTTAAGGAGTTACACTTTTTTTAGAAAGGTTTTTATTGTCTGTTTGTTCAAATCTTTTCATGCTTGAGAAATTTTTGAACGAATATGTTTCTATCGTCGCTGGTTCTGGTGCCGATAAAATAGTTGCTATTTTGTTTAACAAAAAGAATGTTAATGAATTTTTGATTGCCAAAAAGTTGAATATGACTATAAATCAAACAAGGAATATACTATACAAGTTAGCAGATAAAGGTCTTGTGCATTTTATGCGTAAAAAAGATTTGAAGAGTGGTGGGTGGTACACTTATTTTTGGACACTAGACGATTATAAATCTTTAACAAATTATCGAGATGATTTGCAAAGAGAAATTGAAAATCAAGAGGATATTTTAGTTACAAGAAAAACCAAACAATTTTATATTTGTAATACTTGTAATATATAAGTTTCTGACG
>CAYNAC010000036.1:5885-6979 GCA_964395155.1 Candidatus Woesearchaeota archaeon | reverse complement strand
GCCGGATGCATTTGGTCCGCAAATCGATGCGACGATCATATTCCCCTCTTCCGGCAGGCCATCCTATTACTGGGAAGAAATTTGGAGTTTTAACAACTCCGTGCTTAGTTTCAATCATTTTAATTCCCCCATAAATTCACTGAAAGAACCCATTTCTAATAATGGGGGATATATTTTTCCTTTTTCTTGTTTGTCGATTTTATCACCTTCTCTTTCTTTTCGTGCATGAGAAGTCCCAGATTTATCCCAATACTCAAAGACTCTCTCAGCACTCATATAAAATATCCCTTTAATATGGGGTGCGTCGTACCACCAAACATAAAAAACAGGTATTTTATTAGGTAAAATGTCTGTCTCTATTTTCTTGCGTTGATTTTCAAGTTTATCTCCAACATCTAGGGTTAATGAACACTCATAATCCCACCGATTTTTATCCACAATGCTATTTGCATAAATAAATGGGGCTCGGATATATTTCAATTCAAAATAAGCTAAGGGTTTTCCGTTCTTAACTACCTCAATATCAGGATATGGGAAACCTTTCTTGTTTGTTTGAATACCTTTAGAAGAAAGAAAATCTCTGAACGCTTTTTCAAACCACTGTCCCTGTTGTATGTCTAGCCCCTTAATCATCTCATTTCTTTTTTGAAAATAAAATCGAGCCATCTCAGCATAAATCTCTTTTAAACCTGGAATATCCTCTTTCAATAATGAGGGTTTTGGAGGATTTTTATTTCCCCTATTTTTTACATACATTTTCATATAACAATCATTGTTAAGTTCGTTAAAATCGAGATTGCCTTTGAATTTGAATTTTTGTCTTCCTCTAATTTCTTCACAGAATCCCAAAAGCCCTTTATAAAGTTCAATATCCTTTACCCCATTTAAATACATTTCATTGTAAACAATAAGGCGTTTAATAACTTTTTTAATTTAGTATTTTAGAGATTACCTTCTCAAAATCAGTTCTTTTGTATTTATTATAAAGCTCTAATATCTCATTATCACTATATTTAGTTTCAACATTTTTCCTAAATTTCTTTGAGAAATAATATGGGCTTGCATTAAATTCAAAGAGGGGGAAGATGTAATTC
>CAYNAC010000036.1:0-5875 GCA_964395155.1 Candidatus Woesearchaeota archaeon | reverse complement strand
CAACATCAGTCTTAAAACAATCATTAAACTCTTTATTGACATTTCTAGAAGCTTCAAATATATAGAAAACCTTGTTCAATGGAACACAAAACTCGTTACTGAGTTTTTCTAGTCTTAAAAGATAGTTATCATTTTTTACTAAATCTCTATTCCACCCTATAGTGGTTTTTATCTCAATTATCGCTATATTTTTTCCAGACTTCCTTATTAAGATATCTGGTCTTAATTTATTTTGAGTATGTTCTAAAATAACTTCATATTCTTCATTTAGTCTACTTCTCAAATAATGTGCCACTAAATCTTGAAATATATCGGATAGAGAAAAATCAACTGCTCTTTTGGACTGAAATTTGTACCTTACTTGAGCTTCGCGTATTTTAAACAAATCATAAAATATCATAAAACCAACATCCCCTTCTTGAACATTTTTCTCTTCTAATGCCTGAAGAAATTCACCATATTTATTAGCAATTTTAGAAGTCATTTAATTAGCTCCTGTAGCTTATCTAAAATCCAAATCATACCTTCCGTATCTTGTCCACAATACTTATCTAAGTCTGCCCTAACTTTCTTAATATCTTGAACAGTCGCTTTCTTCCCATCATAACTACCATGAGTAATATATAGATAAGAAATAGAAGCCTCAGTACCATTACTAATATCCATATCATCATAACTCTTGCCAGTTAAAGCAGGCAAGACTTTTTTCAAAGAAGCAGAGCCTTTTTGTGATGGGTGATAATATGCAAAGTTCTTGAAAGGATCATATAAATCAACCATTCTCTTGATAACGTCTTGAACCCATTCATTCTGCTCAGGGAAAAATTCAGCTATTTCTTTTAATCTGGCTTTTTCAAAATGTTGATAATAAACTAGAACTGCACCATCTTTTCCAAGAGCATTCTTTAACTCTTTAGCAAACTCAAGTCTAGGATCTTTATCTCCAGAAGCAATAAATGCATGATGTTTTGGTTTAGCTCCAGGCTTTTCTATAGTATGAACTGAAAATTGAAAAGGTATTGCTTGATAAGGCTTTAAGTTATCATAAAGAGGTATTGCAGTAGAATACGTTTCAAAGTCCATGAAATGCAAAGGATACTCTAGGCTTTCAATAAACTTAGCCAATTCCTCTTTATCATGATGCAATTCTCCGTTTGTATGCACTTTATGTTGAATCTTCTGTTGTTTTCTTTGTGGTCTTGTAGTAAAATGGTCTTCTTGCATATCTTTGATGTATAAAATCCCCTTATCAAAAAGTTCTCTCGCCATTTTACCACCATAGTACAAATCAAATATATCGCATTCTGGATGATCTTTCCAGAAATCATCGCTATCATGAACTCCAAATTCGTCATCATGACATTCTTCGCCTTTTTTGAATTGTGGACATTCTTTATGAGCTATAATCTCTAACATCCTCTTAATATTTGATTCAACATTTTCCATTTCTTCACTAACTTCATAATCAACAGGAGCAGGAACAAAAAATTCTTTAGGTTCAATATTACCTCTTCTAATGTATTGATTATTTATGTGTAAAACAAAACAATTTCTTATTTTTAATCCGGCAGATTCATAGATATATTTCTGAAAAGCCACATCGTGAATATATTGTTCTTTGACTTCAGTTGCTCCTTTAACTTCATAAATATCCCATTCATCTTTTCCAACTGGAACAAGAACGTCTGCTCTTGCATAGCACATTCCATTCTTATGAATAAATCCGGCTTCAAATAGGGTTTTTCTTTCCTTCAATAATTCCTTAGATTCTTCATTATTCTTTTTAATATCCACTTGTTCTTTAATGCTTATTCCATCAGGAAATAAGCTTTTAGCGAACTCTCCTACTTGATGTCCTTCATTAAATCTAAACTGTGCTTCTTGACTAAACTTAGGCAGTTCCTCTGGCCTGTTAAACTCAAGCCATAACCATTTAGAACATTTCATTCCATTAACATAACGGGATTTTGTGAGGAGTTTAGTGTTTGTCATAATAAAATTGTATTATTCTGATTTTTCCAACGGTTATCAAAAGTAGAATTCAGAGATTGAATTAAGTCTTTAGAGAATTTTTCAGGTAATTCGATAATGAATGTTTCTTTTTTTCTAATTGAGAAACCATGTCCCAAAAGATATAATTTATCTTTTGTTATTATATATCTGTCGTGAAGATGATCAAATGGAAAACCTCTTATCTCAACTTTTGAAAATTCAGCTTTAAAATCTTTTAAATCTTGATCAGTCACTTTTATATTGTTTTTTTTAGATGAAGTAAGAAATTTAACCTTTCCTTTAGAGATCTTTTCTAAAGCTTCAAGACAATCCTCGGTAAGATAAGGATCGCAGATTTTAATTTCTCCAGATAGGTTACTAAGAATAGAAACAAAGTCTTTCCTTGAAGTTCTAGGCTTATCTGGTTCAAAATAATAAACTTCTATATTTTCTTTATTAACTTCATAAGGTCTTCTCTGTTTCCACCCACCATTTTTCTTTATCAAAAATTTTCTTACAGATTTTAGTTTTAAAGTCATAGAAATATTGCTTGGAGTAATTTTCCATTTTTCAAAGAGTTTGTTTTCGATGTTTTTCAAAGAAGCTTCATTTTCAAAAAATCCCTCCTTCCATAAATGTTCTAGGGCATCTTTTGGGTTCATTTTATAATCTCTTCTAAAAGCTTTTTTGCCTTTGCTTCTCCAAAAGGAGTTAATTTATATGAAACCTTATTATTTCCGACTTTTCCAACTCTAAGAATCGATTGAGGTATTATCTGTTGTAAGTAAGTTCCGAAATTTTCTACGGGTATGTGATGTGTTGCAACATTTCTTTTTATTTCTGAAGCGAGAACCTTGTCTTGCCCTAATTTTTGCTTATAACCTAGCAATGCAAGTAAAGCTATATTACGAATTTTCTCATCAGTTTTGTTCCCAGTAATTTGTAAAACTGTTAATTGTGATCCATCTACATTGAAAACTATATCTATATCTAGTTCTTTTTGTTCATGGGCTGTTGAAGTCTTCCCGTTTACCTCTAAGAGATCTAAACGAGCTTCTATTTTCTTAAAACGCTCTAAAATTTCATTTGGAATTTCCATGTTTCCTCTTTACATACAAATATTTAGATTCTTCATCTTTCTGGCGTTCTAGAACTCCTTCTTGGCAAAGTTTTGTAAGTAATTGAGCGACAAGCCCTTTCTTATCACTCTTTATAGAAAATCCCCTGGTATCTAATTTGTCAACTACATGATTCACAGACTTCGGATTATCAAAAAATCCCTCTCCAGCAAATTCCTTAAATAAATCTCGACTAATACTTGCCATTAAGGATTAACGTACCTCCAATTACCTTCTTCTTTTATCCTCCTTAGTTCTCCTCTTTTTACAAGTCTCAGTACCGAGGGAGACAAAGATGTAAGGTCGTAAAATATCGCTTTTTCAGCAAGTTTAGATTTTATTTCTGAAATAGATCTTTTTTCCTTAAAGAATCCTTCCTGAACTAATAATGAAACCCTTCCTAACGGTCCCTTGTCTGAAATTGGTTTTCTTCCTATATCCGCGGGAGGAGTACTCGACTTAGAATGCTTCTTTTCTAAACTTTCTTTTATCTGGAGAATTTCTTCAGGAGTTCCGTCGACAATCATTTTAGTTCCATCCGTAAGTATTATTTCTGCTTTTACCATATACCGATAATCTAATTTTTGGTATATATAAATATTTCTATGATGGTTTATTTATAAACTAAGATATACTCAAATTTTAAATTTTGGTATATTCTAGCTATTCTGAGCAGCCTTAGCTAACTCTTTCAAAAAGGACTTGTCTTTCTTGATATTTTCTAGAACGTCTTTCAAGGCTTTCTCATAAGACTTTTCCTCGTGTTCTTTCATCTTCTTTTCCATTTTATCCAATTCGACAAGAACATCATTTCTTAGTTTAGCCGTCTTTGATACAGCTTTTCTGAGATCTTGATTTTCTAGTTTGTCTTTTTCAGCTTCTTTCTTTAAGACATCAAATTCCATAGCATATTTTTGAGCATCGTTCTGGATTTTCCTTTGCATGGATTCCAATTCAGTAGCAGAGAACTTTTCATCCATTTCTTTGCCTTCCATTCCTGATCTTGAAATATATGTATCTGGCATGTTTGAGCTGAAAGCCCAACCGTATCGATAACAAAGTTGCTGTCTATTAAGTCTAGTTGCATAGAAAGTCGCAGAAGAATGACGGAATAAATGATAATGCAAGGATCTACCTAAGACTTTATGGCCTAATCGTTGTAAGAATTTTCTGGTGTTCTCATATTTGATGTGGTAGATAGGATCATTGGAATTCATGCCATCTACTTCTCTTTCTATTAGATAGTCTCGAATAGCTTCAAGGCTATAAGTCCAGTACATTGAAATTGTTCTTCCCTTCGTTTTAGAGTATTCTTCTTTTAATGCGACTTTGACAAAATTATCTTTATCTTTAGGCATCTGAATATCTTCATATCTGATATTATGAAATTCTTCTGCTCTGCATCCTGCATCGAATAATAAAGCAATGAGATAACGTTCTGCGTTTGATTTACATGCCTTGTAGAGTTTCAAGACTTGTGATTCGCTCAGATAGTCTGGAGTTTTAACAACGTCTCTAGTATCTAACCAATCAGTCAACTTATCAGCCTTAGTAGCTCCCAATCTCCATTTAAGATAAGTTCTCAATGCCCTTCTAATGTCTACGCGTGTCGATTGACTATAAGGCTCACCTCTTAGGCTTAGAATTTTTCCAGAACTAAGGGCCTTTTCAAAATTCTCAATGTCTTTCATGGTGAGTTCATTAGAAGTTTTACTGAAAAATGTTAAAGGCGTTTTGAGAACGTCTAGATATTTGCTTTGTCTTGATTCAGAAATCTTAACACCCTTGTTTACTTTTCCTAATTCAAGTTCATCTAGAAATTTAAGCAATGATTTCTTCTCTGCATCTGGAATCTTCCACTCTAGAAGTGATTCTTTTCTCGTTTCTATATTTCGGTTGTGGATTTCTATCTTGACGTTTGCCATGAAAAAAGGTCTCAGAAAGGTTATTTAAAACCTTCCTGGTTGAGACACTTTTTTCCCACGCCCGGACCAGGATTTGAACCTGGGAATCCTTTTGGGAAACGGGATCATTGCCTTTGTTTTTCATCCGACCTAAAGGAAGGTTGAACCAGGTAGCAATCCCGCGCCGTAACCGCTGGGCCATCCGGGCATATTCTTAAAGAATATTTATGACTTTTAAGGTTATCCTTTTTATCTCCACTATAAAATTTGTATCAGAAATAGTTTATTCTTTAGGAGAATAATCATGTCTAATTCCATCGTAAAATCTTCTTAACCTCAAAGGGTTATCTCCTTCAAAAGCTCTCATTAACATTGTTGCTCCAACTAAATTTGATTCTGGTTGTTCTTCACTACCAATTCTCCTTCCAACCATTACTTCTATGGCTTGCCAACCACATCCTCTTCTGGAATCAAAGTATAGTGCAGTATCAAGTCTCTGCGTACGCGTAGGCCTGTCAACATCAACTCTTACTCCTCCTTCATCTCTTGCAACCTTCAATAATTCCCGGACATAAGAATCAACTGGCTGCACTTCTTGTTCATTCATATAAATTTTTCATTTATTTAGTTTTTAAAGTTATCTTTTTTTACCAAGTATAAACTTCTGCGAAGGGCTCAATTTCTTATTCTTTCTATGCGTGCAACCTATCCAACAGCAAGGCCTACGCTTTCCTTCTTTAAGTTCAGAAACCGCCCTCTCTATATGCTCTTCTCTTGTCTTGATAGTCTTTACAGATATTATCCAACAAATCCATTCGTTTCGAGCAAGAGGAGTTATCTCTTCCCAAGTTTTTGCAGATT
>CAYNAC010000035.1:0-7263 GCA_964395155.1 Candidatus Woesearchaeota archaeon | reverse complement strand
TAAAAATTATAGATTAATTTTATATTTACTTTATTATTCAGGACTTAGATTTTCAGAACTATTAAACTTGAAAACATAAGAAATAAACTTCTCTGAAAATATAGGATGGGTTAGAAGTGGAAAGGGTTCGAAAGATAGAATGTTTTCATTATCTCAAAATTTAACCTCTGAATTGAATGAATATATTAAAAGAAAAGAAAATACTAAATATCTTTTCTCGCAAAATGAACCTTTAACTACGAGGAATATTCAGAAGATAGTAAAAAATCTTAGAAATAGAGCAGAGATTGGGAAGAAGGTTACACCTCATACCCTAAGACATAGTTTTGCGACACACTTGCTTGAAAGTGGAACAGATATTAGAATGATTCAGGCTCTGCTTGGTCACTCATCATTGAACACTACTCAAATATATACTCATATTTCTTCAGATCAAATAAAGAAGATACAAAACCCTTTTGATAATTTAAACCATTCAAGAAATCAATAAGTTTTATAATTGTAGAAATGGTATTGATTTGATGAAAATCAAAAAAACTTTGAATAGAAGAAGTAGTTTTTTGGATGATCAAAGTTTTCATCGAAAAAAATTTGACACAACAGTAATTATAACTTCATTTAAGGAGCCTAAAACTATAGGAAGGGCTATTGAAGCTTTTCAAAATCAGAGAACAAAAAGAACATTTGAAATTTTAGTTTCTGCTCCTGATAAAGAAACTCTAGATGTTGCGAGAAAATACAAAGTAAAAATATTCAAAGATGAAGGAAAAGGTAAAAGCACAGCATTAAATTTACTTTTTAAAAAAATAAAATCCGATATTTTAATATTAACTGATGGAGATGTTTTTGTAAATGATAATGCAGTTGAGGAAATATTAAAATTGTTTGAAAATTCTCGAGTTGGGTGTGTAACTGGAAGGCCTGTCCCTATAGAAAATAAAAAAACAAAATATGGGTATTGGGCAAATTTTTTGTTTGATGCAGCCCATAAAATAAGAAAGAAAGCTTATCAAAAGAATGAATTTATAGAATGTTCAGGATATTTATTTGCATTTAGAAAAAAAGAAATCAATCAAATCCCGTTGGATGTTGCCGAAGACACAATAATTCCTTACTTTTTTGCTGAAAAAAAATACAAAATAGCTTACGCCGAAAAAGCTGAAGTTTATGTTAAAAATGTGGATAATCTAAAGGATTGGATAAAACAAAAAGTTAGAACTTCGAAAGCTCATGAAACTATTGATAGATATGTAGATACTGATAAAATAAAGAGAGTGAAATCTTTTGGAAATGAAAGTAAGGGATTTTTTTCACTTTTTGCTTACTCTAAAAATTTGAAAGAATTTTATTGGAGTTTAGAATTAATTTTTGTACGTCTTTATATGTGGGTTGTAGTATTTTGGGATACAAAAATTAAAAATAGGAATTATGGAGATAATTGGGAAAGAGTTGAGAGTACTAAGTGATTAAACTTAACACCCTCAATTATAATCATATTTAAATACCATTAATCTTGCTAATTTTATGAGTATTGAATCTGAACTTGAAAGTATCATAAGAATGAGTCCTGCTGGAGGGCATTCCGACGTTAGAAGAACAATTACTGATGTTCCTGCTGGCTATCTTCACGGGGCAAACATAGGTGTTGCTAATATCATACAAGTTTCTGAACAATCAAATGGTTTGCCACTTGGACAACATTTCCATACAAATTACGGAGAAATTTTTGCAGTTGTTCACGGGAAGGGAACTCTTTATGCTAGAGCGGTTGTGCCTGGTGAAAAAAACAGACTTAAACCAGAGATAATTGTTCCAGAAAATATGCCCTTATATACTTTAGATCAAAAATTATATGGCTCTGAAACTAAAATTCCTGTAGATAGTAAAGATCCTTCTAAAATGATAGTTAGAGTTGTTCCTGGAATTGCACATACTTTTGTATTAGAACCTGGAAGTGTATTAATTCCTTTCCTAGTTGATGCTCCTAGGGACTTTAATCCTCACGATAAATCTAATTATGTTCCATTCCCTTTGGTTTAGTAAGAACTTATTTCAATTTAATTTTTGTAAGCATTTTTTCTATGGCTAATTTCTATTAATAAAATTACTAAATCTTCTTGAAAAATGTCTAGAAAAACCCTATAATCTCCAACTCTCAATTTATGTCCTGGTTCTCCGACGAGCTTTTCTACAAAATCTTGCGGACGAATTTTAATTCTCTCTAAAGTGGAGAGAATTCTCGTTTGTATTGGAGCATCTAATTTTTTGAGTTGTCTTTGAACATCTTGAGGAATTACAACTTTATACATATCATAAGCCTAAGTCTTTCTTTACTTCTTCAAGAGACTTGTATTTTCCCTCTTTATATTGCTGTCTTGATGTTGCAATATTTCTTTTTGTTTCTTCAGATAATTCCATTGTATCTTCAATTAGATCCCAGATTACATCTTCATAGCTTTCTTTGTCGCTGATTTTTCTAGCTTTAAGTTTTTCAAGTAATTCTTTGCTTATTTGAATAGTTGTTTGTACCATAGTGGTTATATAATTTGCTATAGTATATAAATTTTTGGATTTTATTAATTAAAACGAACTCGTTTGTATTTGCTGAAAGATTTAATCACAAACTGAAATATTGAGCAAGAATAAAACGAACTTGTTTATGCTTTTCTATATGTGCTGGAAGTTTTAAGCAAAGCTAAGAAGTTTAATTTTTGAATAAATTGTCATCTTTAAAGCCTTCTGGAACACTAAACCCTTTTTCTTTAAGCTGTTGAAAAACTTCTTTTTGAAAAGCTCTGTGATGAACCATTTTGTGATGATTTGGACACAATCCCGTTAGATTTTCTTTAGAATTATTGCTGTGATTCATATCTAAATGGTGCAGATCTACTATTTTATTAAAACCACAAACTACACAATACATTGTAGCAGCCTTATATACCTCATAGTCAATATTGTGATAACGTCTAGCATTATGGAGTTTTACCTTTTCTACATGAAAAACTGAATTATAACAACCATTACATAATCTCTTTGCATGCATTGGAAGATCTCTTTCACATCTTTTACACTTAACTAATTTAGGCTTCCAAATCAATTTTTTATAACAGACTTTGCATATCCCTTTAGACAACCCTCTTTCTGCTAAATTTTTTTCTTTTTTACAATTAGAACATGCTCCTTTAATCATAATTTATTTAGGTGCCTAAACTATTTAAACTTTTCGGTGCCTAAAGATTTATATAGAACAGATACTAAAAATAACTATGAAAGATTATGTTACTTTGCAAAAGAGGATGAGTCGTAAATATAAAGATAAGGAATACCATAAATGGGTAGTCATAATACCTGAAGAAGATGTTAAATTTGCTGGTCTGAAAGAGGGTGATAAACTCAATGTCAAGTCAGAACATGGCCAAATTCGTTTAAATAGGCGAGATTAAGGGATTTTAGGTGCCGACCAGTAGTCTTAATGTATCTTGTGCGAACTATTGCTAAAGATCACTTTTTTATTTGAAAATATTGAAATGGAAGTACGGCCAAATACTCTGTAGGGGTGTCTTTTAAGACCTCAACCTCTCCTTCCATATAAGAATCAGCTTTAGGGTTTGGTCCATTCAAACCCATTGCCCCCATCCTAAATAAATCGACATAATCTTTTCTATTAAATCTTAAAACCTCTGGTTTACCTATAGGAACTGCATCTACTTTTTCATCATGGGGGCCAAACTTTCTGAGATTACCTTCTGAGTCTAAAACTAATTTTATTAAACCTCCAATCATTTCACCAGTTATACTATGAGGTCTTCTCATTTTGATTTCAAACTAAATAAGTATTTAGATATTTCGATACCGGGCGCAACTCGCGCTTCGCGCTCGCACTTACTGAGGCAAGTTTCTTGATACTTTGGTATGCCTTTTTTGGTTTTTGTTTGGGATTAAACGAATGTTTATGTTATGCTGGAAGATTCAATCAAAGAGTAAAAGTTTAAGCTTTGCTTCTACTTCTGATTTGATATTTTGATTTGAAATAGAACCTAACCTTTTTGTTAAAACTCTTTTGTGTAATGTTGTTAATATATCTACATAAATAAATGAATCTACTCTTAGTGCTTCGTTACAATCTTCTTTTTTAAGAGGAATTTCATATTTTCTTAAATTATGCCTTTGTTTAGTTATTTGACAGACGATTGCATTATTTCCTTCGATGTTTTTAAGAATTAAAACAGGTCTTAATTTAGCACAGGATAAATCTGTAAATGGAAACTCTGCTAAAAACAAATCAAATTTATTTATGTTCATTGCAGATATGCAAAAGCTTCTTCGTCCTCTTTTGAATTCCAAGATTCTCCGAATGCTTCATTGGCTAAAGCTGAGATTTCCAACTCTTTATTTGGTTTTTTTAAGATTATTTCATCTCCTTTACGGATGATTATTAACCTATCTCCTTCTTTTAGATCTTTTCTCATAGATACAGGAATAACTATTTGTCCCCTTGAGCTTACTCTTGTCATTTCTATTGAATCCATAGTAAGATGTATCTTATTTAGTATTTATATTTTGTGTTTTCACTTTGTGCTGGAAGTTTTAAGCAAAGCTAAGAAGTTTAATCTTGCACATATCTAACATCTCTCCATAGCTCTTCGTTATAAAGTTCAGATAAAGGAGTAATAAATACGCCTATTTCAGATTTTTGTACGACTAAAGATCTGCTAAGCCAACCTCTTCTTTTTCCCTCGAGAGTTTTAGGAAGGAGATTAAATTGTTCTACTAATCTTGTTGTCCCAGGAGTATGATAATACCTCTTTCCAAGAATATCCTCTACTGGATAATTCCTATCTCCGTGAACCTCAATTATTTTGGTTAACATAATTTAATAATAATTATTTAGTTAGAAAGGTGAGAAACCTAAATTATCTTGAAGAAGCTGTAATGCTCCAAAAATAATTAAGTATAGACCTATTGAAATTCTAAGAAATTTTGGCCAAACTAGAACTAAAAGCCCCACCACTATTGCGAGAATTGCCGATAAAGTTAATGCTATTGAAACCATGTTTTTATTAATTATTTGGAGTTTAATTAGTTTTCGTTATTTTTTGATTACCTTTTCTTCTTTTAATATTACTTTGGCCATAAGAAAAACAACAAATGCAATTATTATGAAGTTTACGATATTGCCTAAAAATGAACCCCACTTGACTACGATAGAACCTATTGTAAATGTTGCTTGTTGCCATTCTTCTCCAGGTAGAATAGGAACTAAGAAGGGCATGACCACATCATCAACTAAAGATTTTACTAGAGTTGTTGCGGCTGCACCTATGATGAATGCTATGGCTAAACCCATTATTTTATATTCTTTGAGAAATTCTCTAAATTCTTTTATAACTTTTGACATAATAAATTGTAGATTAATGAGTTTTTAATATTTTTGTAGTTAAAGACCTTTGATTAAACAAGTTTTTAGATTAAATTTTTATTTATTTGTGAAATAAACGTGCTTAAACAGGTGTTTAAAACAGGTGTTTTATCGAAGATAAAATAAAAAATGAAAGAAAAAGAGGAATTTAAGAATTTATTTCTTAAATAAAGCAATTAATTCCCATAGTCCTGAAAGCCCTACTAAAGAATATATTGTTGTTGCAAATGTTCCTGACCCAAATAGATCTATACCCATTGCTATAAGTCCCCAATTTAGTGCTCCAATTACTACTAGAATTCTTGTTATCCAGCTTAACTTATTCATATTACCTCCTTTCATCTTTAACAAGTTATACAGGAAGAAGTTGTTTAAATATTTTTGGTGAAATTTTAGAAAGGTGTTTAAGTTAGAGAATTTTAGAATCGGTGTTTGGAAGTGTTTAAACAGGTGTTTGTTTAATGTGTTGGTGTGTTTGATGGTTGTTTAATGGGTGTTTGAAGGTGTTTGTTTTTGTTACTAAAACACACAAAAAAGAGCAAGATTTATATACTCTATACGTCTATAAATCAATATGTTTGGGTTGTTTGGAAATTCAAAAAAAGTTAAGAAACTTGAAATTGAGACTAGGAAAGGTTTTTCTGAAGTAAAAAAAGACTTTGATGGTGTTGGAAAGTGGATTAAACACCTTAACAACAGCGATAAACAGCTATTAGATATGATTAATGAAGTAAAAAGAGAATTATCGTCGTTACAAGATGATTTGAATGGATTGAAAGAAGCTGTTTCAATTTCTAATTTAGCTGTTGAACATAAACAGGTGTTCAAAAAAACGGCTGTTTTGGATGAACAGGAAGATGTTTATTCTGTTTCCAAACCTGTTCAAACACCTGTTCAAACAGGTAATTTTCATGATATTTTGAATGGATTGAGCAGTAATGAAAGATTGATAGTTTTTACCCTTATGAATACAGAACTAAAGTTAAGTTATGAAGACATTGCTAGAATTTTAGGAAAAGAGAGAGCTACAATAAGAGGCCAAATAAATGCAATAAAACAGAAAAGTGAGGGATTAATTCAAGAGTTAACCGAACCTAGCGGGAAAAAAAGAGTATTTGTGAGTGAAGAAGTTCGTAACAAACTAGAGAAATATGCAAAAGTGAGAGTTAAAGATGATAAAAAATATAAAAAATTACCAAAAGATAGTATAATTTAGTTAAAAAGTGAGATTAAATTAATAAAAATCAAAAAGTGAGACTAAAATGATGGCTTTTTGCCGTGTCGAGAGCACCTAGCCTGATTAAACAAAAAGAGAACAACTCAAAAAAGAGCCATTAGGCTCTAAAAAATGAGTTTTTTAAAGAATTAAGAATTTAAACAAGTAATAGTGAGAACAATAATTTTATTCGGTGAACCAGTTTTTATAGACTTCTTAATTGGTTGAGAGTATTTAATGAGGCAATTTTCTTTAAGCCTTGAGGTATTTTAAGAATGACTTTTTTGTTAGATTCTTTGAATTTATCGAGGGGAATACCTTTATTTATTATTTTTCTAACATAATCTCTAATTGAGATTTCGGTTAAATTTGTTTTTTGTGCAACCATACTATAATCTGCAGTAAAACCTTGTTCATCTAGTTGATAAATTATATTATAAACAAGCATTTCTTGATCTGTTAATCTCTTAAATTTTAAACGAACTTCTTTCTTTAAATCATCGAGAGTTTCTAGAATTTGAGATACTCTCTTTAAGTTGTTTATTGGATCATTAACCGAACTTCCAGTGGAAGTAAGGGGGTGTTGGTTTGTTGGTTGGTTTGATTGTTGGTTTGTTGGAACCCCTTC
>CAYNAC010000034.1:0-7338 GCA_964395155.1 Candidatus Woesearchaeota archaeon | reverse complement strand
ATTTCTGCTCCTTCAGTTTCAGGACCAAACGCAACACTTACTGCTTCCTCAGGTTTAACAGATACAACAGAAGTAGAACCGCTCGAAGTAACAACTTCTACTTTACCATCATATATTTTTCTAACCTCAAGGTCACTATCAACATAATATCCTCCAACATCCCCATACTTTATTCTATATTTTATCGACTTTGGATCTTTTTCTGCTTCAATTTTGCTATCAACATCAATTATTTTAGAAGTTGACTCAGCGCTACCAGTAGTAGAAACACCTTCACAAGTATAAGCACAAGAAGCTATGCAAACTTCTCCTTCATTACAAAAACTTCCGCACGCATTGAATACTCCTCCAGCTTTTTTACAATGAACTTCATATTTTTCAGTAGAAGAACCATCTGCGTTTCCATAAATATATTTCACTTTAGAATTAGCTCCAGAAACATCGACTGAAACAGCATCAGTTGTTTCAATTCCAACATTATATGCACCATACCTATTAGAATCTTCAGCTCTCGAGTTAGACTCCGCAATAGAGCTACTTACAAGAACTCCGATAACAAGAGCAATCATAACAGATAAACCAAGTATTTTTTTAATCATACATTTCAATAACCCTTATATTATTTAAACAATTCTATAACTTCAAATCAAATTATAATTTCAATTTTTTTTAGTTGGAGGACCAAGAAGTAATTCTTCCCCGTCAAAAACTATTTTGTCTATACTTATTCCTGCTCCGTGCATTTCTTTCATTAGTCTCTGCCCTTCCCAAATTGCAATTCCATAAGGAGTAAAACCATCGCGTTTAGGAATAGATAAATCCACTTTTTTTTCTGACCCTACTCCAGGACCAACGCCATATAAAACATAAGTCACAAAAAATCTTTCAGAACCAGTATATCTCAAGGTCCTATCAATATCTAGACTCATAAAAAGAGAAGTCTGGATGGATTTATAAGTATTGTTGATTTTAATATATCATATTCAAATATGCTTTTCCATCGAATACTTATTGTTAATTACTAAATTAAATAAAAAATAAGTCTTACTTAAACATTATATTATAAGATATTTGCTTATTTTTAATCTAACCGATAATACTTTTACTTTGTCCGTGTAAATCCACAAAAATAAACATATTTAAAAAACATCATTTCAAAGTTCATTTATGAAAATAAAGAAAGGAGACTTAGTAGCTTTAAGTTATGAAGGCAGATTTCAAGACGGAGTAATTTTTGATTCTTCATCCCACGGCGGACATGAGCACCCTTTAGAATTTGAAGCTGGAGCTGGACATGTAGTGAAAGGTTTTGACGATGCAGTTTTAGATATGCAAAAAGGAGAAGAAAAGGAATTCACTCTTAAACCTTCAGAAGCTTACGGAGAACATAATCCTAATTTAGAACAAAAAGTTCCAAGAAGTCAATTACCAAAAGAACAAGAACCTCAAGTTGGAATGACTATAATCGCAAGCACTCCAGATGGAGGACAATTTCCTGTTCAAATTAAAGCAGTGGATAAAGAAAATGTAACTCTCGATTTAAATCATCCTTTAGCTGGTAAAACTTTAATATTTAAGATAAAAATTATAGATATAAATCACGAAGAAGGAAAATATAATCATAGTCATTAATATTAGTTGAAATATTTTTGATATCATCAACTATTCTCTCATGTCAAGAATTGATATTCTTGAGCACACTCAAAAACTGCTGTTTTTGATGAAATACTAGCAAACTAAGGCAGAGTTTTGTGACTTCTCAAACCACTTAATTTTTTCGTCTCTTGAAAGTCTTTTAATAGGATATTCTTTTTTGCAAGCATCTGATTTATTTAAACATAATTTATGATAAACCAATCTAGAAAAACCCTTAGCTCTAATATATTTACTTCCCTTTCCAGAAGAATGTTTTGACATTCTTTTAAAGACATCATTTGAAACTCCAGTATACAATGAACCATCTAAACACTCGACTAAATAGACATACCATTTTTCTTTTTTATCTTTCATTTTATTTCCTACAAGTAATAAAAACAAGAACGTTTATATAGCCACTTTTGGCAAGAGTTAGATATTAGTTAGAAGGTAGACCTATTTTTTAGCAAAATATTAACGAAATGGAAAAATTCAAAGAATTAAATCTAAGCAATGAATTGCTCGACGCTATAAACCGCGCAGGCTTTCACACTCCTAGCGAAGTCCAGGTAAAAACAATTCCTTTAGTTTTAAAAGGTCTTGACGTAATTGGCTCTTCAGCCACAGGCTCAGGTAAAACTCTAGCATTTAGTGCTGGAATGATAGATAAAACTTTTGCTGGAAATGGGATACAAGCTCTAATTCTAACTCCAACAAGAGAGTTAGCAGAACAAGTAGGGCAGACAATTTCAAAATTTTCAAATAAAAAAAATCTTAGAGTAATTCAAATTTACGGAGGAGTTTCAATGGATCCTCAAATAAGAAACATAAGAAACGCAGACATTGTAGTTGGAACACCTGGAAGATTATTGGACCACCTAAAAAGAAGAACAATAAATCTCTCAAAAATAAAATTCCTTGTTTTAGATGAAGCAGATAGAATGTTAGATATGGGTTTCATCAGAGATGTTGAATCCATAATAAAACATTGTCCTCAAAATCGTCAAACCCTTCTATTTTCAGCAACAATGTCGAGAGATATAGAGTATATGGCTAAAAAATATATGAAAAATCCAGTACATATTTCAGCTGGAGAAAAAGTAGACCCATCAAAACTTTATCAAATATATTATGATATCAATCACGAATCAAAATTCTCACTGCTAACTCATTTACTAAAACAAGAAAAAGACGGAGTAGTGATGGTGTTTTGTAACACTAGAAGAAATACGGACAAATTGACCAGAAATCTTTCAGCACAAGGAATTTACGCAGAGTCTCTCCACGGAGGACATTCTCAAAACAAACGTTCGAACGTATTAAATTCATTCCATTCTAAAAGTGTTTTAATCTTAGTTTGCACAGATGTTGCAGCTAGAGGACTGGACATAAAAGATGTTTCTCACGTATACAATTATGACATACCTAAAACTGGTGCCGAATACATCCATAGGATAGGAAGAACAGCTAGAGCCGGAAAAAACGGAATAGCAATAAGTTTTGTTTCAAGTGGAGACCACTCTGAATTTCGTCAAATTCTAAAACAAGTAAATTCAAACATTGAAAAGCAAAACGTTCCTAAATTTGAACAATTAAAGACTCAATTCAAATCAAGCAATTTCGAAGGAAACAATGGAAGAAATCAAAGAGGCCACTCAAGTAATAAATCAAGATTCAGTAGAGGAGATAGAAGGTCAGATAATTATGGCGATGGAAGAAGAGACAGAGGGAATAGAAACTCAAGAAGACCAGATAATAGAAATCGCACAAGATTTAATAGAAGATAGTCTCAGCAATATTAAATCCGAACTAAAAGGGCCTTGCCATGACACTCGAGAATAAGTTTTACACTAAGGTTTAACATAATCGACGATGTTTCAACCTTGTCAGTACAAAGCCAACTAAAAGCAAATCCTTAAAAAAGAGAATTATTTTCTACCTTAACCCTTCTTATTTATTTTCTTATAGGGCTCATACTCATGAAAGACATCATCATAAGAGGAGCAAGAGAGCATAATCTCAAAAACGTAACAGCTACGCTTCCAAGAGATAAACTAATAGTTATAACAGGACTTTCAGGCTCAGGTAAAAGCACATTAGCCTTCGATACTTTATATGCCGAAGGCCAAAGAAGATACGTCGAATCTTTGAGTGCCTATGCAAGACAATTTTTAGGTGTTATGAATAAGCCAGATGTAGACTCCATAGAAGGTTTATCTCCTGCAATTTCTATCGAGCAAAAAACAACATCTAATAATCCAAGAAGCACAGTCGGAACAGTTACCGAAATTTATGATTACCTCAGGTTACTTTTTGCAAGAATTGGTATACCTCATTGTCCAGTTCACAAAATAAAAATAGAATCTCAATCAGCAGAAAAAATAGCTTCAAAAATAATGCAAGGGCATACTGCAAGTGTAACAATTTTAGCCCCAATAGTAAGGCAAAAGAAAGGAACTTATGAAAAATTAATATCTGATTTAGCTCTAGAAGGATTTTCAAGAGTTAGAGTAAATGGCGAGATTTACAGAACAGATGAAAAAATAAAACTTGCTAGATATAAAATGCATGACATCGAAGCCGTAATCGACAGAGTAGATGTTACGGATAAAACTCGTGTAACTGAAGCTGTAGAAAGCGCAATAAAAAAAGGAGAAGGTCTAGTTTTCGTTTTAGATGAAAATAATCAGTTACATACATATTCTTCATTGCTAAGTTGTCCAGAATGTGGAATTTCTTTCGAAGAACTTCAACCAAGAATGTTTTCGTTCAATAGTCCATTTGGAGCATGCGACAGCTGTAAAGGTTTAGGTGTTAAAATAGAATTCAATCCAGATTTAGTTATCCCTGATAAAAACAAGAGTATAATGCAAGGCGCAATAGCAGTCTATGGAAAAATGGATTTAAGTTGGAGAGGACAACAACTACAAGTAGTCGCAAAAAAGAACGGTTTTGACATCTTTACACCAATAAAAGACCTAAGTGAAAAACAATTAAATGTATTACTCTACGGCTCAAGCAAACCTCTTGCAGGAAAATGGTCAAATGGCGCAAGTATGAATTTTTCAAGCGGTTGGGAAGGAATAATTAATCAATCAAACAGATTATACAAAACGACTCAATCAGATTGGAGAAAACAAGAATTTGAAAAATTCATGAGTTCATCAGAGTGTCCAGATTGTAAAGGAAAACGTCTTAAAAATAACATGTTGGCCGTAACAGTTCATTCAAAATCAATTATAGATTTAACGGATCTTTCAGTTACAAACGCTTTGGAATTTTTCAAAAATTTAAAATTAACAAACAAAGAAAATGAAATAGCAAAATTAATTTTAAAAGAAATAATTTCAAGATTAACTTTTCTTTTCGACGTAGGTCTTGGTTATTTGAATTTATCTCGTCACGCAGGCACACTCTCAGGCGGAGAAGCTCAACGTATCCGTTTAGCAACTCAAATTGGTTCAAACTTGATGGGAGTATTATACATTTTAGATGAACCGAGTATAGGTTTACACCAAAAAGACAATATGAAGTTAATTGAGACTCTTCACAAATTAAGAGATTTAGGCAACACTTTAGTTGTAGTAGAACATGATGAAGATACAATCAAGAGGGCAGATTATGTAATTGATATGGGCCCAGGTGCAGGAATACATGGAGGAAAAATAATCGCGCAAGGTACACCACAAGAAATAACAAAAAATGAAAATTCAATAACTGGAAAATATCTTTCAGGTAAATTAAAAATAGAAGTTCCTTCAAAAAGAAGGGAATGGAAAAAATCAATAACTTTCAAAGGATGCAGTGAAAACAATCTTAAAAATATAGACGTAAAAATACCTATTGGAATAATGACTTGTCTAACGGGAGTATCTGGTTCAGGTAAATCTACGCTCCTAGAAGAAATAATCTACAAAGGACTTAGAAAAAATATAGAACATGCTACCATTAAAACTGGAAAGTACAAAAGTTTAGAGATAACTGGAAAAGTAGACAAAGTAATTGTAATAGACCAAAGTCCAATAGGCAGAACTCCGAGAAGTAATCCTGCAACATACATAAAAGTTTTTGATGACATTAGAAATTTATTTGCATCAACTAGAGAAGCCCAAAGCAGAGGTTACGGCCCAGGAAGATTCTCCTTCAACGTAGAAGGCGGAAGATGTGAAAAATGTTTTGGAGACGGAACAATAAAAATAGAAATGAATTTTCTACCAGATGTATATGTTGAATGTGAGGAGTGCAAGGGTAAAAGATACAACTCCGAAACTCTAGCAGTCACATACAAAGGTAAATCTATTGCAGATGTTCTAAACATGAGTGTAGAGGAAGCCCTCGTATTATTTACGGCAGTGCCAAACATTGCAAGAAAATTAAAGACCTTAGTAGAAGTTGGTTTAGACTACATCAAAGTTGGGCAAAGCGCAACAACACTCTCTGGAGGAGAAGCACAAAGAATCAAATTAACAAAAGAACTTGCAAAAAGAGGAACTGGAAACACAGTTTACTTGCTTGACGAACCAACCACAGGACTTCATTTCCACGACGTAAAAAAACTACTTGAAGTTCTCCACGGCCTTGTAGAAAAAGGAAACACAATGGTAATCATAGAGCATAATCTTGAAGTAATAAAATCTGCAGATCATTTAATAGATTTAGGCCCAGAAGGTGGAGATGGCGGAGGAACTATAATTGCTCAAGGAACTCCAGAAGAAGTTGCAGATGTAAAATCAAGTCATACTGCAAAATTTCTTAAACCTTTACTTGTGAAATAATATATGATTAAGGAAAAAATAGAAAATCTTCCATTATCACCAGGTTGTTATTTATTTAAAGATGCTAAAGGAAAAATAATATATGTAGGAAAAGCAAAAGAATTGCGTAAAAGAGTTTCAAGCTATTTTAATAAAAATATACAAGACACAAAAACTCAACTATTAGTTAATGAAATTAAAGATTTAGATTTCATATCTACAACAACAGAAGTTGAAGCTCTAATTCTAGAAAACAATCTAATAAAGAAACATTATCCCCACTATAATCTTGACCTAAAAGACGCCCAAAAATATGCATATATCAGACTAGTTACAAACACAGATTTACCTTATATCGAAATAGAAAGAAGTAGAAACGAATCAGGTGAATATTACGGCCCATTCGTCTCAGGACACATAAGAAAACTAGTTGTAGAAGTATTAACCAGAAATTTCAAAGTTTTAACAAAAAAATCTTCACCCAGGATGAAAAAATTAATCGATAAAACAGAATATCTTAAAAGAATAGAACAGGCTAAAAAAATTCTTAAAGGGGATGTAGACGAATTGATACAAGATTTAGAAAAACAAAGAATAGATGCCTCAAAAAATACATTTTACGAATACGCATTAACTCTGCAAAATAGAATAGACGCTCTAAAAACACTAAAAGAAAAACAATATGTAGAGTTAACTCGTTCTTTTGATGCAAATATAATCAATTATGTAGTTTCAGCAGACACAGCATACATTTTAGTTTTCTCCATAAGAAAAGGAGTCCTAGAAGGAAAACAAGAATATGTAGTTCCATATATGCAAGATTTTCTTAGCGAATTCATAGTAAGATATTACGACAAAGCTCCAATTCCTATTGAAGTAATCGTTCCTCATGAAGTTGACAATGCTTTAGAAGAGTATCTTACAAAATTAAAAAAAAGAAAAATTTTTT
>CAYNAC010000033.1:0-7601 GCA_964395155.1 Candidatus Woesearchaeota archaeon | reverse complement strand
ATGCAATATCTGCAAGACATGGAACAAGGGCTTAATGTGGCTTCAACTAACAAAAAAGGCGGAAGAAGCCCAATAAGACTAAACTCCATAGCTTTACGCATAATTTACTTAGCAAGAGGATTTCAATCAAAGTTTTCTGTAAACTTAGTAGATGTAGAAGAACAACAGCTATTCTCCTTTTTTGCAGATATGCGTAATGGATTAATTCGGAAGCGAAATGGCTCTACTTACAAATCTGTTGGAGACTATGTCAAAGAATTGAAAGCTTTCTGGCATTGGTGGCAAAAGGTAAACCGCAGAAAAAACATAGAAATTAAAGATATTACTCAAGACTTAGATAAAAGTCAAGATAAGCCTGACTGGGTGTATTTGACAGAAGACCAAATCAAAGAACTTACTAATAATGCAGATTACAAATACAATGTTTTAATCTGGTTTTTATTTGATTCAGGTATTAGAGCTCCAACTGAACTAGTAAACGTTAGAGTTTCTGATTTTCATAATGATTTCAAAGAGCTTCATATTAGAGAAGAAACCAGCAAGACATTTGGAAGAAGAATTAAATTAATGATTTGCTCTAAATTGATAAAAGAGTACGTTAGGTATAGAGAACTTAATCCAGAAGACTATATTTTTGATATTGATCCTTCTTCTACTAATAGAACTTTGAAAAGATTGGCTAAGAAAGTTTTAGGTGATAGAGTGAGTCCAGCAGGTCAGAGATATTCTGATTTGACCATGTATGATTTCAGACACAACTCCTGTTGCTATTGGCTTCCACGCTACAAATCAGAATCAGCCTTGAAATACAGATTTGGCTGGAAGAAAAGTGAAAAGATTCATTATTATTCGGAGCTTTTAGGAATGCGAGATACAATTTCAGAAGATGATATGTTAATTGATATAACTAAAACTGAAATTGAACAACAATTACAGAAAGTTATCAAAGAGAAAGAGTTAATGCAGGAAGAGCTTACAACCTTACAAGGTCAGGTTAAACTCATAGGTCAGCTTGTTAAGAGGCTTTCAGTAAATCTCGAGCCTATGGAGGTTTACAGCAAACTCTTCTGATTTAGGAATTAAGCCAGAAGAACAACTTGCCTTAGTTGTATTTATTGGAGTTGCTTTGTATGTTTCTGTTGGAAAACAAGTTTTTGATTTTATTGATAATACTAAATTATTTTTTAATTCTTTATGGTTAGATATTGTTGATCTTGGATTCTTTCTTATTACCTTGAAAGGTATTCTTATTTTGATTGTTATTTTTTCTCCTTTGATTTTATATTGGAATTATAAAATAAATAAAAAAATATACAAAAGTCTTTTACATAGAAGACAAAGAATAAATAAAATATTTGAAACTGAGGAAGAGATTGAGCAATTATTAAAAACAGATACAAAAGATTTTGATAAAGATAATTTAGAAAAGATTTTTTCTAAACTAAGAGACAAATTAGAACTAGCCAAAGAATCAAGAGAATTCAGAAAGTTTGTGAGAAGTTTATCTAAAAAGAAAAATATTGTTAAATTTAAATTACTAAAAGCAAAAAAGAAGGAAGTTTTGAATAATTTAGAAAGTGAAAAGAATAGCTTAGAATATCAAATCGGAAAATTAAAGAAAGAAGAAGAGCGAAGAAGATTTGAATTAGAGAACAAGAACTTTTCGATTAGATTAAGACTTGGAGCAGACAGAGAAGACGCATTTCTTAGAAATGAACTTAGTGATGAAGAAATAGAAGCTTTGCAAGAAGATGGATGGGAAAGTGCAAATGAGTATGATGTTATGGAGAAAAGAACCATTCCTGTTTTAGTTAAGAAAATCTTGAACCATTCTAAAACACACACATTTTTAGTTTGGTCTGTAAAAAGACTTTTAGAAGAGCAATATGGAATAATTGCAGATAAGCATGATACTAGATACCCAGATATTACCTTCTTTCATAATAATGAATGGTGGGCAATTGAAATTGAGAAAGGAAGTTTACTAAAAAAGAGAAATCAAATGAGGGCTAAAGTAAGTTTTCTAAATAGAAAATTTCCAGGCAGATGGATGTTTGTTGTTACAAACAAAAATTATCTTCCATAGTACAGAGAATGGGGTTTAGCCACCCCTAGAAGTCAGGTGGAAAAAATGGTTGAAAAATGGCTAAATTCGTCCATCTAATTTGTTCGAGTGGAATTGGTAATTAACGACGCTATTTATTAGATCTCCACCCCAAAATCGGCTCTCTGTATTCTTTCTCTCTTCTCTCTTTCTCTCTCTTTCTCTTCTTTCTTTCTCTGGCTCCCAGGGTCTCCCTAAAAAATATTTTTCACGGAACATTATTAAATATCTAATAGTTATTTGGTTTATGACTAGAACTACAAAACTTTCCAATCAACAAATAAAAGAAATACTTAAAGAATACAATCTTGGAGATTTTAAAAGTAAGAAATTAGTTTATAATGCTTGGAATATCTCATATAAAGTAGTAACCACAAATGGAACTTATTTAGTTAAGTATCTAAATTTTCATGATAAAGAACTACTTGATCGAGAACTCTCTATTTTAAGTTCATTAGATAAAAATATCCCTTTAGTATTTCCGATTTACTCAAAAGAGGGAAAAGCTCATATTACCTATAATGGAAAATATGTCTTGATTTTTAATTTTATCAAAGCAAAGCCTGTATTGAAGGGTGAACAACTCAAAGAGAGAGCATTAAAAGATTTGGGAAGATATTATGGGTTAATTCATAAAACTCAAATTACTGGTATGCCTACTGAAGGTATATATGATGAAATGGTTTCATTTTTTTCTAAATTGCCTGAATCTTCAGAAGAGTATAAAATTGCTCAAAGGACTATTAATTACTTAAAGAGGAGAGGATTTGATAGGGCTAACTTAGAGAAAGGATTTATCCACGCAGATTTACACACAGAAAATCTTTTAGTAAATGATGATAAAATTGTAGCAATATTGGACTTTGAGGAATCTCGTATTGGTCCATATATTTTTGATTTAGGTTATTCAATCCTGGATACATGTTGGGTTGGAAATGGATTATCTCAACATAGAATCAAAGTGTTATTAGATGGGTATGAAAGTGTTAGAAAACTTACTCCTATCGAAAAAGAGTATCTTATGGATACAGTCTTACTTTCTGGAATTTACATTATCTACTTTTCAGTACGAGCTAATGGAATTAACCCTCTTAAAAATCTAGGTTTTTATGTTACAAAACGTTTTATAAAACTCTTAAATCTATATGCTAATTGATTTATTTATGAGCTAAAATATGTTCGTAAATCGCTTTCCACTGGGCATTAGTTCCCGTATAAATGGGGGTTGTGTTTACGCCTGGATAAGCATGAGCCTTTTTGGCACTTATTGGTCCTTCGTGGAATGTCCATGGTTGATTAAAGAGAAATACTTCAGGAAGACTTTGAGAGCCATTTATGAGTGCTTGAAGAGTATGGGGAATCATTTCAGGACTATCTTCAATGACAAAACTAGGTCTGGCAGTTTTAATAAATTCATCTTTAGTGAGGTTATCAGGGTTGCAGTTGTCTGTTTGATCACGAGCTAGGTAAACTTGGTCAAATGGGATACCTCTAGCCTTTAAATCCAATTCTGTAGATGCTTCTGGTGGTCTTCCAGTTGAAAAAATAAGTTTAGCGCCTAAATCTTTTATTTTAGGTATATATTCCTTAGCACCAGCTATTGTATTCATAGATCTCCAAAAAGATTGATCTGCCATACACTCATAATGGAATGCAATTATTTTATCTCTTTCTGGCCTTTGATCTAAAGGATATAGATTATCTTTTGTTACAGAAATTCCCAATTGAGTATTTAATCTCTTAACAAATTCTTCATTTGCCTCTACAACAACGTCATCTACGTCACATACAACTGTCAGATTTCTCCTATTTTTCATAATTTTTCTATGGATAATCCCTATATAAAGCTATCTATCTGTAACTACTATTAAGATACTACTTTAGTAAGATTTATATAGTAATTAAGGCTCAATATTCTATGGTAAACAAAGCTGGTGAGGCATATGCATTTTTTCAGTGTAGTGCTTCAAAACAAGCAATTGAAGGGGAAATTCCTCTTATCAGAAAGGTAGTAGGTACTCCTTCTGAACTAGAGTTAACTTTAACTGAAGGAATGGATAATGTTGCAGGTAATGATTGTCTTAGAGATTTAGCTCAAGAAGCTAAACAGAGTGGAATAAACTATATGTTTAGGGCGAGATTACCAAATAGGACAAATAGAGAAACTGCAGATGAAGTAGCAGCTGTTATGAACCAAACGTATCAATCACCTTTATATGGCGCAAGCGGACCATTTAATGGAGAAATAGCTTACGAACAAAACGGAAGTTATATTTTTAGAGAATAAATCCCATTCAAATGCCAAGTGAGCCCAGAATGCGGCAGGGGCATTAGGCTATTATGGCATTTCCCTGGGGTTTTTCGCACTTGTGGCGAATTTTTAAACAATAAAAAAATTTATAAACTGCAGTTAACATATTCTAACTATGGTTAATATATATGAACTGAAGTTAACAATATTACAACAAAGAATAATGAGACTTTTATTTGTAAAAGCAGGTAGCACACTTAATATGAATGGTATGGCCACCATATTAAAAGTTTCGCAACCAGCATTACTAAAAGCAGTTCCTTATCTTAAAAAAGAGGGACTAGTTAAAGCAATTCAAGATAATTCTTCAAGATGGTCTGTAGAGTTAAATAAAGAAGATAAAAAAGTAATGGGATTAAAGAGGGCGGATAATTTAAAGCAACTCTATGAAATTGGTTTAGTTAAATATATTTATGATACTTTTCCAGGAGCTACAGTTATTCTTTTTGGATCTTATGCCCATGGAGAAGACACAATTAAATCAGATATTGATCTAGCAGTAATTGGCTCTCCAAAAAAAGAAATTGATTCTAAATTTGAAAAGATATTAGAAAGACAAATTATTGTAAATTATTATAAATCATTTAATAATATTGATAAATATCTTCTAAATAATATTTTAAATGGGATTACTCTTAAGGGAGCAGTAGAATTATAGAATGAAAAAATTTGAAGAGTTTATTCAAGAAGGAACTATTAAAAAACAAAGCCCTAATAAATCTAGAGCTCTATCAATTGTTAAAGAAGTTGAAGAAAAAAAGGCTTTTCTTGAATTATCTCTAAAAAGCATTTCTAAAGATAAAATGAATTCTAATTTTGTAGTAGATTATTGTTATGATATTTTAATGGAAATTACTAGAGCTAAGATGTTTCTTGATGGCTATAACGCTGGTAATTCCCATCAAGCTGAAGTTTCTTATCTTAAATTTCTAGGATTTTCAGAAGCAGAGATAACCTTTATGGACGAACTAAGATATTATAGAAATGGGATGAAATATTATGGAACTAGACTCGAAAAAGATTATGCTGAAAAAGTTTTAAATTTTATGAATTATAAATATCCTAAATTAAAAGCTTTAATCAAAATATAGTTAATTCACTAAGAGAACAGAAGTGGAAAAAGTGCTAAAAAAATGGCTAAATTCGTCCATCTAATTTGTTCGGGTGGAATTGGTAAATCACAAAACTCTGATGAGTTTTACCACACACTTTAGTGTGTGGTTTGTTTGTAGTTTTGAGATTACAGTTGAAATCTCCAAAATACTAACTCCAACATAAATGTTGGAGATTTCAACTAGTATTAACGAAGCTATTTATTAGATCTCCACCCCCAAAATCGGCTCTCTGTATTCTTTCTCTCTTTCTCTTCTCTCTATCTCTCTTCTTCTCTCTGGCTCCCAGGGTCTCTATGGTTTTTAGCAGTTTTTTGTTTAGAGCATCTTAGTCTTGAGAATTTGTTAAAGAAAAATTTATAAACAAACTTAAACTATATATTTTATGAAGATGCAGCATTTATTTTATATTGTTGGAGTTATTTTCATTCTTTCATCGGTTTGGTATTTTGCTAAAGAGTACGTTGCACAATTTCCAGATAGCATTAAACTGGCTTTATTAATTGCTTCTGTTTTGGTTACATTTGTAATTGCTGAATTTTTCAGAGGAGCGGATAAATAATGGCTTGGTATCCTTTAATTGGTTGGCCTGTATTCTTTGTTGGAGCAATAATCTCTATAGTTTTATTCTCTAATATGAAAAGGTTGTATCCTGTATTTTATACAGCTTCAATATCTCTTTACATTTTTACGGCTGGTTTTTTCATTGATGCTTTTGACTTGAAGAGAGGAGCAATTTTAGCAGTTCTTGTGGTTTCTGCAATATTGTTTATGCTTGTTGGATACTACTTCTCTAAAGTTTTTCATAGTAATAAGAAATGAATAAATTAATCCTAATCATATTATTAATAATTGCGTTAACTATTGCTTTTGTAGCAATTATTTATTATAACCTAGAAGACTATGAATATAAACTAGATTTAAAAGAAAAAACCTCAGCAAATGAGGTTTATATAACTCTTCATCAGGGAGGTGGTTGGAATGGATTTATGAGTAGTTTTTCCTTAGCCCTTGGAGAAATGAACTTCGAGAATAAGCATGATTTGCCTAGATATATTAGAGTACCTCATTTAGTTGCTTGTGTTAACTTGAGCTCCACACTTTCTTATTCTTCTATTCCTCCGAATGTTAATCCTCATCTTGGCCCTTACTTCTTTACTTTGTGGCCAGTTTATTCTACTGAAAAACTTACCCTTAATGATGCAGATTATACTGCAGGACATCTTTCATCTTCAGAATATGCTGAAATTCAGAGACAATATGGAGTTAAAAATAGAAAAGATGAAATCATTGAGTTAAAAAAAGATGAGAAGTTAAAATATTTCATTTACTTAAAATATATTGAATTGGGAGTCTTTGGAGATAGTTCAGAATATCTAAAAAATATGAAAATAGAAATCTACCAACTTCCAGATAAACAATATGATAAATTGATTAAAGAAATTGAAGCCAACCCAGATGAATACCCTCCACCTAACGCAGATTGTAGTAAATTATCAAATCAGTTACCTCTTAAAACCATTTACGTTGAATAATCGAATTGACAAAATTTAGATAGTTTTTATTTATCGAATTCTCTGATTTTTAAGGAAAAGTCTGGATCATCTGCAAATTTCATAGCACGTTTATTTATTTGGTAATAAGATCTAATCTGTTTATAAGGAAGAGCAGTGTTAATTAGGCCTAAATTGTAAGCCACCTTATCAGAATAGCCAGGAGCAAGAATTGCAAAACTAAAAGGTATTCTGCCAGGTTTAATATTATTGACATGTTTTGCTATGTTAGTGGTACAAGTATTACTTATTGTATTGTAAAATTCTGGGGAAGTATATAATTCATTGGCCCTATTAAGCACATCAATAAAGATTAGCTGTATATTTTCCTGCGTGGTATTTACTGGATAGATATATACGCTATCATTTCTATAATTAGAACGTAGTTTAATGAGATCTTTTTCATCTCCTAATACATACATAATTTCATACCTTTTGAATAGGCCTTTAATTGCAGAGAATTGCTCTCCGACTTCTTTTCTTATTTCTACGGAAACTCCAAGGTAATTATTATCAAAACC
>CAYNAC010000032.1:0-7631 GCA_964395155.1 Candidatus Woesearchaeota archaeon | reverse complement strand
AAAATTATTAATTGGTCCTGCCTTAACTAAAACCATATTTGTAAATAAAAGAAAAATAACAGCCTCTAAAAAAACAAAAGTGAAAGCCACAAAATCTAATATTTTCTGACCCATAAGGTCAAACAACAAATATAAGAATATATTTAATTATTTTCTTTCTTTAGTCTCTTCAAAACTTCTTTAACATTTTTATTTAACTGAACCATCGAGTCATCTAGTTCTGCTTTATTCTTAGTACCAGTACAAACTAACTTCCCGTTTGAAAATAACAAGAAGGTAGCATTAGGAGTTCCAAGTTTGTAAACTAAACCTGGAAATTGTTCAGGTTCATATTCGGTATTTTCTAATTCTAAAGCTAAAATGTTTAAGTTTAAATCTACATCAATACTTCCAGAAGCCACAATATTTTGAACAGTTATCTTTGGTTTTGCCGTAACTTTCACGCCAATCTTTGCTAATTGTTTTATAACCTGATCAACAACTTCCTTAACTTGAGCAATACTTTTTGTTCCAGTACAAACCAAATTTCCCGAAGAAAAAACAAGAACTGCAGATTTAGGTTTTTTAACTCTTAAAACAAGACCTGGAAATTGTTCGGGATTATATTCTGTATTACTTTGCATTTTGGCAAGTTTTGTCAAAGAAACTTCTTTACCTAAAGAAGCAGTCGCAACAATATTCTGAACGACCAAGTTTGATTTAACGTCAGACATAATATTCAAATAGATTTTTGCTTTATAAACCTTAGTTTTAACAAATTACCTTACTTTTTTGCAAGTTTACGAGAATTTTTCAAAAACTCTTTTTTTATCTCGTCAATTGTTGAAACATCTTTAATTCCTTTTTCAGGTCTATAGTGAGTTATTCTCGGGAACCTAAGAGCAAAGCCAGAAGAATATGACGGACTTATTTGTATATTTTGATAAGTTACCGAAACTATTATTTCAGGTTTAACACTCACATAATTCCCATCCTCTTTTAAAATAAGAGGTTTTAGTAAAGAATCTATTTCTTGATATGTTGTGCCTTCCCCTTCTTTCTCTTTTAATCCAGATGAAACTTTTCCAAGTTCAACAAACTCGTCTCCTTTTTTACAAGCAACAACAAAACTTGTTAACCCTCCGGCACGTTTCCCAGTTCCATATTCAGCTCCTACAATAACTAAATCTAAATCTGCAACATCTGGCTTCAACTTAACCATATTTCCAACATACCTTCCTGAAACATAAAGCGAGTTAAGATTTTTCACCATTAATCCCTCTTCTCCCATACTTAAAGCAGCCTTGTAAAATTTCTCAACTTCTTTTTCAGAGTCGGTAATTATTTGTTCAGATAAAGAAATTTTAAATTTTATAGGATTAATTATTTCTTCAAGTATCTTCCTTCTTTGAATAAATGGAAAATCTATTTCATTACTCCCATTCAAATAGAGAACATCAAAAACTTTAATTTCTACAGGCAACTTAGCAGATAATTCTTCGACGCCATATTTTCTTTTTATTCTTTGACTAATAGCCTCAAAAGGAAGATATCTATTATTTTTAGAGTCATATCCTACAACTTCAGCATCTAAAATAAAATTTTCAGCATTTACATTTTTAGAAACTACTTCGACAATATCTGGAAATTGAAAAGTTACATCTTCAAGTCTTCTAGTAAAAAGCTTAACATCTTTTCCGTCGTAACTAATTAATACTCTAAAACCATCATACTTATATTCGAATGCAGCAGGTTTACCACAAACTTTGAAAGCTTCATCAATACTTGAAACCTTTGTAGCAAGCATCACGTTTATTGCTCTACCTGGAATTAAACTAATATCTCCAAATCTTTCTTTTCCTTCGAACGCAAGTTTCAAGACTCTAGCAAAATCATTAATAAAATCATATGCTTTCGTAACCTTTACCAACATCTCATCGTCATTTGGAAAAAATGCTTTAGATATCGCTCCAAGTAAAACAGCGTCAGCAACCCCTATTCTCAAATCTCCCATTAAAGTTCTAATAATATAGCAAGACGACTTTCCTTCAGATTCAATCAAAAGTTCAGAAATCAAAGATAATTTCTTATCCACACTTCCTTCTCCAGAAATACTATTTAATTTCCTTAAATTATTAAAAACATATTCTACATTTAGCTTTTTAGAAAATAAAGAGCTTTGTTTCTTTTTTTTAAGCAACATATAAGCAACTTCCCCTAAATCTCCAATTTCATTAAACTTAGAAGTAACTTCTGAAATGGAGCCTCCGTAAGCAAGACTTATAGATTTTATAACTAGTTGAGTAGATATGCCAAGTTCGCGAGAATCATAGTCTGCAAAAACGCGCCCTCTTAGTAAATAAACAAATTCTTCATTTTTTTTAAGCCTAGGTAAAAACTTGGACAAAATATCTATTTTCTCAAGTTTCTTAGTAGTAGAGGCAAGTTCTTCATAAACATCAACAAATTCAGAGTATAACATAAATTTCAAAAGATTAAAGACTATTTCAAGTTAATTAAAGCCATCCCTTCTTCCTCACACCTCCGTCATAAATTTGAAAAGAAAAAGATTTTTCAGGTAAACTCCTATGTTTCCTTAAATGCGCAGTTCTTCTTCCAAAATCATTATTAAGTTCAACCAAACATTTACTCCAATATTTCATAATATCTCCTGCAACCATTTTTACTTCTCCATTCCATTGATACACTTGATTCGTAACTAAAATAGGAATATTATTTTTCCTCGCAATTTCAACTAACAATCTCATTTGTTTAGTAAGCTCGGCATTGACTACCTTAATATTTTCTATACCTTTTTCCCCTTCGTCATTGTCAATTTTTCTAGCATCTGCAAAATCAAGTCTGTAAAGCATAGTCATCCCATCAACAATTATCAAAGAAACTTGTTCTTTAACATGTTTCAACAATTGATTAAAAGCTTCCTGCTGTTCTTTAAAATTAGTTGGCTTTAAAACTAATATATTTGATAAAACGTTTTCAAGACTGAGATCTTCCTTAAAACCATTTGTAGATTTAGACAAATAAAGTTGCTTAGCTCTTTCAGTGGAAAATCCCCCTTCAGTATCTATAAAAATAACTTTTTTTCCTTTCTTGGCTTGTGAAATTGCAACAATCATACATAAATTAGTTTTTCCACTCCCAGGACCGCCATAAAAAGTAGTGACGACCCCTAAATCATAACCTCCATTCAACCAAACATTGAGGTCATAATTCCCGGCAGAAATTTTATCCATAAAAAATAAAGAAAAACAAAGTTTAAAAAAATAATTATAAAAATAAACTATTTTTATCTACGCCCTTTCTTTTTTGAAGAAGACTTAGATTCCATCATAGGCTCCTCACACATTCTACATTTTTTACACATTAAGGCGTGTAATAGCAGTAATAAAGCAGCTACAATGATTACCCATTGCGAAGAAGCACTTCCCATATAAGCAAATATTATGATTACTATGGCAAGAACTGCCTCAACCCAGTTGCATTTGCAATTCATATTAACCTCCTTTTCATTAATATAATCAATTAAAAATCATTAATAAATCTGTCTATTTACTTACAACTTTAGAAAGGGCAGATAAGTCTTTGTTTATAGAACTAATCGCCTCTGAAATAACTTTACGAACATTTTTTCCAGAACTCTCTACTCTAAATATCACTGGTTTTGTAAGGTGGTCTCTTCTCCAAGCTACAAATTTAACGCCATTGTTGTTTAAATAAACTCTAAGTATTTCCGCAATAGTTAGATTATCTATCCTAAATTCTAAAACATCTGACTCATCAGAGATTATCTCAATATTCATGTTAATTACCAGAAATAATGGTTTTTAAAGACTTCGATTTCAAGGAAATCGAAAGGATTAGAAAACATAGGTTTTGTAAGTCTTTCATTTGTAAAAATGAAATGAATTAAGATAATTTATTATCTTAAGACTTCGATTTTCTTGAAATCGAAAGGATTAGAAAACATAGGTTTTGTAAGTCTTTCATTTGTAAAAATGAAATGAATTAAGATAATTTATTATCTTAAGACTTCGATTTCAAGGAAATCGAAAGGATTAGAAAAACTCATTTTCTAAAGAGAGATATTTCAACTAAAATTAAAAAATAGAAATTAATCTATGATTTCTATATCATTTCCAGAAATTGCACCTTCTCTAAAAATGCCTTTAGAAATCTTTGAAACATTTTCTTTCTTTCTTTCTTCATTATTTTTTTGTAAGTCTTTAACATTTACAGATGCTATAGATGAAGGGTATTTCCTTAAATTAATTCCAAAAACTTGTTCTATTCTAGATATTAGTACAAAATCGTCTGCAGGTAATTCTCCAAGTTCAATCATTTTAATCTGCTCTTCAGTAGAATTTACCATTTGAGCAAGCTTTAGACGAGAAATATTTTTTAATTTTCTATTTTTAGAAATTTCCCAATTAAAATTAGGGATTAAATCAACTAAAACATTATTTTTTTTAACTCCAAATTTACCATGCTTCCAATCAGACATTATAGAAGTATTTTTGACAATTGGTTCTTTAGATCTTGCAGAAACCATAGGTACATTAACTGCCACAGAATTGTTTTGAGGAGAACCCCCTATCTTTCTTAAAATAAACAAATCTTCAAGAATAGCAACACTTTCTAAAACTCTGATAATTTCACCATCTTTTATAGCCTCAACATAGTTTGAATTTGTAGGCTGCCTTAAATCCAAGTAATCCATAACAAAACGTGAAAAGACCTCTTTAAATCATTTATGGTAAACCATTGTTACTAATTATAGAATAAGTCCAACTATCATTTTAATAACTGATTATATATTTAATTTAGAAAGACTTTTATTAATCACTAAAACTCTGCCTTAGTTTGCTAGTTTTTTGCTAGAATAGATCACAAAACTCTGATGAGTTTACCACACACTAAAGTGTGTAGTTTGTTTGTAGTTTTGGGATTACAGTTGATAATCTCCAAAATACTAACTCCAACATAAATGTTGGAGATTTCAACTAGTATTAATAATCTCCAGCTTAGATCTAAAGAATTCAATTTGTAAAAATTTAGGATTTATTGTAAAATACCAATTATAAGATTTAAATTTTGCAATAAATATAGATAATCTCAAGCTTAGATCTAAAGAATTCAATTTGTAAAATTTATGATTTATTGTAAAATATGGATTGAAAATTTCAACCAGTTTTAAAAGCAAGATCTTCTAATTGAACAAGAGTTGAAAATTCATCTATGAAAACATAATCATCAACAATTATCAAAGGATATTCGCTAATATTTTTAGATTTCAAAATTAAATCTACTGAGGCTACGCCAGTATCAACAGCAATAGGAATAAGAATTATTTCATCAGGATATTCTGATTTCAAATCAAATAATTGTCTAGAGAAATAATTTTGCCTAGATACAACATCTATATCTTCAGAGTTATATTCATAGAAATACACAACTATGTGAAAGTCTCCATTACATCTTTGTTTTAATTTCTCTGCCTCAAAAAGTAATAAAGTTCTAAGTAAATCATATCTTTTATGAAGTATCGTTAAATCACTTAACCTTCCAGTGCCGTCTGACTCCTCTAAAGCTAAAGCGTCCTCGTAAATTTTATCGGCAAAATTAAACAAACTAGCCTTTGAAATTTCGCAAGAAACATTGTAGTCAGAGATTATTCTCTGTCTAAGCTGTTCATCGAGAATATTTAATTCAGAATCTACTAAATTTGAGTAAATTCCTTCAGATTGACGAAGTTCTAGAAAAAATCCAAACATTATTCCAAGTGAAAAAACAATTACTGCAAATATGAAAGCTTGCCAAAAAGCGTGTTTACTCATGTTTAATATCTTACCTCTATTTTAAGTGAAGACAAACTAGTAGAAATTAAACAGACAGAAAAATCTGATGATTTTTCTCGTACTAGAAATTTATTTGAAATTTTCATATTTCATTCTACCAAGAGTATTTACCTCTTAAATATTTGTACAGAGAAGTTATCATAATAATTGGATAGATAGACAAGTATACAACCATATAAAAAAGAATATTAAAAGTATTTGTTTCCTTTCTACCTTTCATATTCATGATATTTAGGCCAATTAAAATAAAAATAAATGACCACATAAATAAAACAAATCCAAAAAAATTAAGAACGGTAGGGTTCAAAGTCAAGTCTTGAAGTCTTATTAAAGTGGTTCCACCATATATTGAATATTTAGTTACCAAGAACTTGATAATAATTCTCTTAAAAGATAAATAAATAAACATCCCTAAACCAAATAATCCTAAAAACAAAGAAAAACTAAAGAAAGGAATAATAAAACCTCCGAGCATACCATTTTTGAAAATATAAGACTTATACTTTACAATACATTGAGTCCCTCCTAAATTCCAACGAATTCTCTGTCTCCACCATTGTCTGAACTTTTGAGGAGTATGGGAATAAACTCTCGCGCCTAAAGACATTCTAGCAAGATACCCTTTTGATTTTAAACGCCAAACAATCTCTATATCTTGAGTCATATTTTTAGGATCAAAAAGCCCAACCTCTATCAGAGTCTTTTTACGATAAAGAGCAAATGGTCCAGGAGTAACATAAACTGCGTCAACACAATCAAGTAATTTTCTAGACCAAGAAATTATAGAATACTCTATCATCTGTAACTTCTGCATAAATGTTTTAGAACCTTTGGCCATAACTGCGCAAGTAACTGCAGCAACTTTTTGATCCTCTTGTAAAAATCCAATCATTTTAATTAATGCATCAGGTTCAGGAGTTGAATCTGCATCTGTAACTGCGACAAAATCATATTTAGCAGCTCTAACACCAATATTTGTAGGCTCCGCAGCACCACCAGAATTTTTTGAATTAATAATTAATTTTATTTTACCAGGATATTTTGAAACATACTTTTTTACAATTTCTACAGAATTATCTTTAGATTTATCGTCGACAATAATTATCTCTATCATTTCTTGAGGATAATCTAATTTAAGCAATGACTCAATCGTTTGAGCAATTGTTTCAGATTCATTGTAACAAGGCATAATAATGCTTATAGGAACAGGTTTTCCTTTGGGATGGTAAAACAACTTCTTTCTACTAGGTATCCAAATAAAAACAAGTAAACTAGTCATATAAAGCGCAATAAAAAGATACAAATAAAAAACAACCTCTACAAAATTAAGCATCTTTATTTTCATCAATCAATTTATTTTTGTCAAAATCTTTATCTGAAACATTAAAGTAATTGTAGAAAATATCGCTCAAAGATATATCTGCAGTGTGTCCCACTTTCTTTTTGTTTATTAAACCCATTGAAACAAATTTTGAAACATGGTCATATGCTTTATTACCTCTTATTTTAATCAAGGTACTTTGTTTTATTGGTTGTTTATATGCAATAATTGCAAGAGTCTCCTGTTCTGCCTTAGTAAATTCAGAGTTTCCAGTTGCAAGTCGATTAACCATATAAACAAAATCAGGATGAACATCCATTTTCCATAAATCTTCTCGACGAACAACTTCTATTCCTTTTCCATTGTATCTATCTTCAAGAGTTCTAAGTATGTCCCTAAGTAAAATCGGATTAACATCAGTTAAAGCTACAAGTTCTTTTAGTGACATAAATTTT
>CAYNAC010000031.1:5691-7778 GCA_964395155.1 Candidatus Woesearchaeota archaeon | reverse complement strand
CATTATTGTATCACTACTTAATCCGCTTTGAGAGTAGTCATAATTTTGTTGCGCTTGAGGATTGTATCCTGGAAAATATTCTTGAGTTGGGGCAGATTCCTGTGACTGGGACGGAGCTGGTAACATGGATTCTTGCATTTGTTGATTTGGTTCTTGAGGAGAATAGGAATTCATTTGTTGTTCTTGAGGAGAATATTGTGTTTGAGGAGATATTGGAGGGAGAGGTTCTTCTACCGGAGCTTCTATTGCTTGTTTTATTTTACTTTGGGACATTGCTTCTGAAATAGCTCTGTAAGAATTTCCTTGATCTTGTAATCTTAAAATTATTTCTCCCTCTTGCATACCAGATTGTCTCATTCTCTGAATTTCTTCTAGCATTCCCATTAAGTTTTACCTCTTGCAGTCATAAATAAATCTAGTTGGCGTTGTAGCATCATTAACTCCTCTTTTCTAACTGAATCGGATAATTGATTCGCAACTTTCTTTAGGAAATCTTGTATTTTAATGTTTTCTTCTTTGGTTTTTGACAAAATCTTTTTTATTTCCTCAATTTCGTGCATAATGGATTCTCTGTCTTCTACCAGATTTTTGCCTATTAACAATATTTTATCTCTAAGTAATCTCTGTTTTTCTTCCACATCTTTTAATCTACTATTTGGGTCGTTGTAATATTCTTCTGTCGGCTGATAATCTTGAGGCATTTATTATATATACTAATAGTCTTTAAAATTGTTTGTAGTAATGTGACTTTGTACACAAACAAAGTTTGAACATCACAAAACACTAGTAAATTAGGCAGAGTTTTGTGATTACATTTGATAATCTCCATATACAACTAACTCCATTTTCAGATCGGAGATTTCAACTAGTATTAAAATAGTTCATCATTAAAATATGAACTTTAATCAGAATTTGCATTTATGTGCAAGATTTAGTAATGTTATTTTGCAGAGATAGTTGAAGTTTCGAACGCTTAATTTCAAAATAGATATAGTTTGAAAGTCGTTATATTATAATATGTTAATTTATTTAAACTCTATTTTTCATATAATTATATGAAATTTGGAAAATTGGTTTTATTTTTGGCTATAATCTTTAGTTTAATTCTTTCGGTATTTTTTTCATTAAAGAGTTTTACTGGTTACTTGGTTTCCGATATTTCTGATGTTAGCGGGAATATGATTTCATTTATTTTTTTGACTACTGGTTTAGTTGGAACTTGGATATATCTTTATAAGTATAAGAAAAAGTGATTTTTTGATTTACAAAGTTATAAACGAACAACGCATAATTTATAACTCAATAAATCGTTAAATTGAAGAGGTAAAAGTGGTAACAACAGATGAAATTCTTCGCAAGTATCAGAAAAAAATAGAATCTAAAATAAGAACTGATGAATCTAGATTGAGTTCTGTTTATTCTAAAGATTATGAGCAGTTTAAACAAGATATGTTGCCTGAAATTTCTAAATACAAACGTTGGACTGATTCTGTAGGAAATTTAGTAAAAATTCGCCTTTCTAAAAAAGAAGATTCTAAAATTCAACGTCATTTGGATATCGCTCATTTAGATGTTACTGCATCTCAATCTGCTTCTCTTGCAATTGTTGCAATGCTATTAACTTTATTTGTTACAATAGTTTCTGTCGGCATTTTTGTTTTATTAAAAAATTCTTTTCCTATAATGCTTTTATTTTTGGGATTTATTTTGAGTATTTTTGTTTATTTTTATATTTATTCTATGCCTAATAGATTAGCAAATATTTGGAGACTGAAGGCTTCTTCTCAAATGATTCCTGCTGTGCTTTACGTCGTGATTTATATGAAACATACTTCTAATTTGGAAAGAGCTATCCAATTCGCCTCTGAACATTTAGATACTCCTTTAGCTTTAGATTTTAAGAAAGTTTTGTATGATGTTGAAACTTCGAGGTATTCTTCAGTTAAACAATCTCTTGATGCTTACTTGGAAACATGGAGAGATTACTCACCTGAATTTATAGAATCTTTTCATTTAATCGAGTCTAGTCTTTATGAACCTTCAGATTCTCAAAGGGTGAATACTTTGGAGAGAGCTTTACAAGTAAT
>CAYNAC010000031.1:0-5681 GCA_964395155.1 Candidatus Woesearchaeota archaeon | reverse complement strand
ACTTATTCTAGAGAGATAAGGTCTCCACTTACAAATGTTTACATGCTAGGGATAATTTTACCTACTCTTGCTTTAGCACTGCTTCCTTTAGCAAGTGTGATTATTGCAGGTGGTTTGAAATGGTATCATTTGATTATTCTTTTTAATCTTATAATTCCTTTAGGAGTTTATTTTATGACTTCTGAAATTTTGTTAAAAAGACCTGGAGGTTATGGGGAAAACTCTAATCTTGAAAAAAATCCAAATTATCCCAAATATAAATCTTCTAGGCCTTGGATTATTGCTGGTTTAATTTGTATCCCTCTTTTTATTATAGGTTTGATTCCTTTTATTTTACAGAGTAGTTTAATAACTAATATTTTAAATTTAAAAAGCGATTATACTTTTTCAGAGATAGGTTTTCCCTTTTTTCAAGATCAACTTTTATTTGATTTTAAAAAACTTGGAGATGTTATAGTTGGACCATTCGGAATAGCTGGAATAATGTTTAGTCTTTTTATTCCTCTTTCTATTGCTTCGTTTTTTAGCATTGCTTATAGAATGAAGACTAAGGAAATAATAAAATCTAGACGTGAAACTAAGGATTTAGAGAAGGAGTTTACTAGTACATTATTTCAGTTAGGTAATAGGCTTGGCGACGGTGTTCCTGCTGAAAGGGTTTTTTCAAAAGTTGCAGAATCATCACAGGGGCAAAAAACTCAAAGCTTTTTTTCTTTAGTTAATCAAAATATACAGCAGATGGGAATGCCTATCGATGAAGCTGTTTTTAATAGTCAGAGAGGTGCGATAATTTACTATCCTTCCGCATTAATTTCTATAAGTATGCGTATATTAATTGAATCTGTAAAAAAAGGGCTAAAGATTGCTGCTAGGGCTATGATGTCTATATCAGATTATGTAAAAAATATTCAAAAAATAAATGATAGGCTGAAGGATCTTTTAGCCGAGGTGGTTTCAGATATGCGCTCTAACATGATTTTCTTAGCTCCTCTATTATCTGGAATAATTGTCGGTTTAACTTCGATGATTGCGATGATATTAAATAAGTTAAAGTCTCTTTCTGATTTGACTGCTGGCGGAGCAAGTGTGAGTGGAATCGGTTCCATTGGAAATATTGTTAGTTTATTTGATATAACTAGTATTGTTCCTCCTTATTTTGTTCAAGTTTCAATAGGTCTTTATTTAGTCGAAATAATATTCATTTTAACTTCTACATTAGTTACGGTGGATTCTGGTAGAGATGAACTACAAGAAAAGCATTATTTAGCAAAGAATTTGAAAAAGGGTTTTACTCTTTATTTAATTACTACATTGGTTAGCACTTTATTGTTAACTGGTTTGGCTGCAGTTGCATTGTCAGGGCTTGGATGATTGAAATTTTTAATATAAATTCTCTAAGGGCAATCCTTATTAAATATAAGTAATTACTCTGAAGAATGATTGCTTGGTTTAGAAAATATTTCAAACTGATTAATATTGTCTTATCAATATATATTATTAGTTTTTTAGTTAGTTTCATATTCGCAAATAGTCTAAATTTTGTTGAACATGTTTCAATTACAAACTCGGAAACATTCCAAGATGGAAAAATATGGAAAATATTCACAGGAATAACTCTAACTAATATAATGGGTTCATTTCTTATGGCATTTCTAGGGATATTTTTTGGAGTCTCATCAATAACTTATTTAATAGAAAGTGGGATGATATTTGGTAAATATTTTTTTAACACTTTTGAAAATACTAACCTTACAAATACTATATTGGCATATGGCCCTCATGCTTTGTTTGAGATACCAGCTCTTATTATTAGCATGACCATAGGTGTATCCCTAGGAACTATTGTGATAAAAAAGTATAATGAAAAGTACAAAAATAATAATTCTATGAAAATAACTAAAACAATAATCTTAACATTGGCAATAATAGCATTTCTATTACCTTCACAATATTTAGGAGAAAATTATAGAATAGTAAAAGCACTTCTTCTTATGCCTCTGTTTTGGCTTATTGCAAAAACAGCAAGAGAGACTAAACTGTTTGAAAGCAGAGAATGGAAACAAACTTTGCTAGATGGGTTAAATATATTCATTAAAGTTGTAATCCCATTGTATGTTATTGCAGGAATTATAGAAATAAGATAAATTTAATTTCTTAATACTAGTTGAAATCTCTAACATTTATGTTGGAGTTCGTATTTTGGAGATTATCAACTGTAATCCCAAAACTACAAACAAACCACACACTTTAGTGTGTGGTAAAACTCATCAGAGTTTTGTGATACAACTTTTTTTGTTAGGACATACATTGGTACGCATGAAATGATATTGATAGGGTTCACAAATGACTTTTATATGCCATTATGGTCTGCCTATCTATATTTTTTTAGAATTACTCATTAACCAATTTTTCCATTCTGGAAAAACTCTTTCTGAAAGCGGAACTCCTATTTCTTTAGTTATTTTTTCACTAATTCTATGAAACATATCATTACTTAGAGAATTAAATTTGCTTTCCATTAAGTGAGGCATTTGTAATTTTTTTGATATATCTACTATTTCTTGTTTGATTTTACCTCTCAATAAAATGTTGTCCCAGACTGCGTCCCAGTCCCCTGCCCAACCTTTGACAGTTCCTGCTATTTCTTTTATAATTTCAGAATCTCCATTCATTAAATCATCTGTTGGTTCTAGTTCATCTTTTTCTACATTATATTTTACTAAATCTACAAATCCTTTTTCATCTTGTGGGTCTTTGGTCCAGTGTTTGCGGACTTCGCTTAGTTGAGTTAATCTTTTTTTGTAATGTAATCCATCTGGAGTTCTTATTGGGTTAGCTACTGCTATAATGTCTGTTGCTTTGAAACTTGTTACTGGTACTCCCAAATCATTGACTACTCTATCAAAAACTCCATAAGGATTTGCTCCGTGAATTGTACCTGCAACTAAATTTGCGAGTGCTCCGACCCTCATTGCCTCATAAAGTGCTTTAGCTTCGGAACTTCTGACTTCTCCTACTATAAGTGCAGAATCTCCAAGGCGTAAACTGGCTCTAATTCCTTCAGATGCTTCAATTTCAGTTGTTGATTCAAGTAAAGCGCTTCTAACTTTCATTCTTTGAATATTGTATCCTAGTTTTCTTAAAGAGTCTACTGGTAACTCTAAGGTGTCTTCTATAACTATTGTTCTAACCGATGGGATTATTTCGAGCATTACACTTCCAAGCAATGAAGTTTTTCCGCTTGAACGAGTTCCAGCAATTAACATCGTTCTATTTCCATCAACTAAAAAACTAATTAGTCCTGCAGTGAATGAATTAATCATTTTGTTATTGACAAATAAAGGTAATGTCCAAGGGTCTTCTCTATGTCTTCTAAGTGCATAAGCTATTCCTGTTGGAGATAATGGTTTTTGGATTGCCGCAACTCTTGCCCTAATATTTCCAAAAAATATGTCTGTATCTAAAATTGGATTTGCTTCATCTAATGGTCTTCCACTCTGGAGTCTTAGTTTTGATGCCCATGAGTCTGCATCTTCATAAGAAGGTAAAATATTTGTAACGCAATCTCCATATTTGGAATGTCTTGCAAAAACTTTATTTTGTCCTATTGGAGAATTGAGGAATATATCTTGTAATTTATCGTCGAAAAGTAAAACTTCTATCAATCCAAAACCTATTGTTTGTCTGACTAGAATTTTTGCTAGACCATTTAGTTCTCTGTAATTTAATGAGATTTTTTTATTTTGGGCTAATTCTGATAGCAAGTCTCTTGCTACATTGAAAAAAAGTGAACGAACTTTTTCTGAATCAACAAATTCTTCTGATTTTGGCTGATACTCTAGTAAAACATTTTTGCCTATATTTAGTAAATAGTGGTGTTCTTCACTTAGGGAATACTCTGGAGGCATTATATGATACAAATATTTTGAGTCTCCTTCGATTTTTAATATCATTACAGTAATTTCTTCAAAACCGGATTTTATTTCATATTGGTCAATTAGTTCTGCATTTTCTGGAATTTGAGCAACTAATCGAGTAAATGTGAAATTTGGTAAAATGTCTGGTCTGAAAATTGAGTAATACATTTTTCTATCTCCTATTGAGAATGTTTCTAAAGTTTCAGACATGGATGAAATTAATTTAGTTTTAGATAGAAGTTCTTTGAAACGTTCCAGTAGACTAACATAATTATTTAAGTGATTTTGATTCGATGAGTCTTTCTTATACGTTGAAATTCTTTTCAAAAGTTCTAAGTAACATGAACCTGGATCTTTTCTTAATAAATTTAACAAGTAGCTTATTTCTGAAGGTACAAAATTTAAATTTTCAAACATTGATAGTTTATCTGGTGCAAGTAATCTTTCTTGTTTAATCAAATAAGTGTAAAGTTGAGCTATCTCATGAAGATAATAAATTTGGTCGTAAGGGTAATTATAATTTCTTTGTTGGACCAAAATTACTCTCGAAACTTCTGAATTTTCAATTAACGAGTCAATTACTCTTCCCATTACTTCTGATGAATCTGCAATTGATGGGACTAAAGGCGCTCCTAAATAGTTGATATAAAGGATCGTTTCTCCTTCTTTTCTTTGAAGCTCGGTGGAGTATACAGCAGAATTAAGTTTAAACACCATTATAAAAATTGAGATTTCAAGATTAAATATTTATGTAATTTAATCAGGGTTTTTCTTTATTTTCCTTAGGTTTATCTCCAAAAAATACAATTAAGAATCCGCCTACAATTATTGCGATGAATACTATATTTGTTACTAAATTACTTCCAGGTTCTGTGAATTTGGAGGCTAGGTAACTCCATGCGCCTGTAAATACAAGGGCTGCAACTATGACTGCAATGAATGAGATAATTACTATCGCACTTTTAAGAAACTTCCATAAATCTGTATCTTTTCCATCATCTTTTTTATTAAACAGAGCGACGAGGATAAGCAGGACTAGAATTATTACTATCGAAACTGCTAGAAAAGGTAATAATTGATTTATTATTCCAACCGCTCTTGCGACTGTTATAGTAATCATTCCTACAACTAAAGCAACCATCGAATCTATTTGTTTTTTGTCTTTTCCTAATACTTCTGATTTTTGAAGAATTGCAAAAACGATTGTGAATACTAAAATAAATGGAAGTACTGCTTCTGCAATTATTGGACTAGATAGAATGGTCTCAACCATTTGAATTATAAACAAATCAGTTATTTAAATCTTGTTCAATAAGTCTTAGTGCTATTTGAAATATCTAAATTTAAGATAGGTGGATTTTCTAAGGCTTTTAAATTATTAAGGAATTTTAGATATTGTTTTGAATTGTAAAGTTATTCAGTAGTATTAATTATCTAACTCTATTTGAGATAGATAAGATTTATATATCTAATTCCTTGAATTTTTATGCAAATACGTAGATTTAATGTTTCGGATGCTTTTGAAGTTTCCAGTTTGATTAGACGCTCTATAATTTATAGAGATAATAGAAATTATAGTCTAAATAATATATATTCTATTGCAAACCATTATTGTGTTGAGAATATCTGTGCTAAATTAGAGGATAAAATAATTTATGTGGCTATCGAAGACGAGAAAATTATTGGAACTGCTACTCTAAATAAAGATGAAATAATGGCTGTTTTTATAGACCCTCAAAGCCAGGGAAAAGGTTTAGGTAAAAA
>CAYNAC010000030.1:0-7799 GCA_964395155.1 Candidatus Woesearchaeota archaeon | reverse complement strand
ACATATACTATAAGCAATGGTTTAGTTACCTCGTTCAAATTTTTTTTAGATAAATCTACTATCTTTGACATCTCATAAGCCGCCTTTAGGGGAATAACTTTATAGGAACCTTTATGAGTTTCTATAAATTTCCTAACTTTCTTAGGTTTCTTTTGAAATAATTTAATCCTTTTTAAGACAGGCAATATTAGATATTGGTTAAATTTATGTTTTCTAAAAAATATAGGAGTAGTTAATGAAATTACTCCCTTAACTTTATTTGAATAATTAGAACAAATCAAAGCCAAATTCCCTCCAAAAGAACTCCCAACAATATAAATTTCATCGTATTCTTTAGTAAGCAGACCTATGGATTCTCCAACACTTTCAATCCATTGATAATGCTTAATTAAAGAAAGTCTTTCGGGAGAAGTTCCGTGCCCTGGAAGAAGAGGGGCATAAGAGCTAATTCCTTTAGTAGCAAAATATTCAGATAAATCTCTAAATTCTCTTGGACTTGAAGTAAAACCATGGATTAACAAAACAACTTTCTTTCCAGATACTTTTTTAAAAAATGGTTGAGCTTCTTTCATAATAGGAACAGAATTATTAACACGACGTTTTATTAAAAAAAATCTTATACCTGTTAAAGCTCTAAGCAAAGCAAACAATCCTATCAAATATTCCCACATATAAATCAAAAATCCAGCAGATATTTAAATGCATTTTTCTTTATATTTTAATGAAAAAGAAAGTGTTGAAAAAACAAGATAAAAATAAACCAAAAAGAAAAACAAATCCTAGAATAATTATAACTGCATTATTTGCACTTGTGTTTGTTGCACTTGCATTTTGGAATTGGCTATTTATCTTTCCAGCTGTCTTTTTGTGGTGGATAAATAAAAGATATATTAAGAAACATTTCGGATTTTAAAAAAACTAGAAAATTATTTAATCCATTCCATCATATGGCATCTTGGGCATGGAACTCATCTTCGAACCTGCCGATGCCAAAACATCATCAATTCTTAAAATCATTGTGGCAACTTCGGAAGCCGATACAACTGCTTGTAACTTCACACGAACTGGCTCAACAATTCCTGCAGCAAGACAATCTTCAATTTTATTGACAAATAAATTAATTCCGTCCCTTTCAAATCCAGATTCATGTTTTTGTTTTAATTCAGTCATAATATTAACAGGATCAAGACCAGCATTTTCGGCTAAAGTTTCAGGAATATATTCCAAAGCAACTGCAAACTCCTCAACTGCAAGCTGTTCTCTACCCTCTATAGTCTTAGCAAATTGACGCAAGCGCCTAGCAAGTTCCATCTCAATCGCCCCTCCTCCAGAAACAACCTTTCCGTCTTTAACTGCAGAAGAAACATCTCCAAGACCATCCTTTACAGCCCTTTCGACTTCGTCTAATACATGCTCCGTACTTCCATGTAACAATAGAGTAACAGACTTAGGATTCTTACAACCTCTAACATAAGTCATGGTATCATCTCCTTTTTGAGTTTGTTCAACAATAGCTGCAAAACCCAAATCTTCCTTGCGTATCTCTTGAATACTAGAAACAATTTTGCCAGAAGTAGCACGAGAAAGTTTTTCCATATCTGACTTTGCAACTCTCCTATAAGCCATTATTCCAGCCTTTGCCAAAAAATATTGTGCAACATCATCTATTCCCTTCTGACAAAAAACCACCTTAGCTCCAGAGTTAACTATTTTAGAAGTCATATCTCTCAGTGCAAACTCTTCTGATGCAATAAACTGCTGAAGTTGTTCTGGAGTCGAAACGGAAATCTTAGTTTCAGTTTCAGGATTTTTGAGCTCAAGAGCAAAATCGACCATCAAAATTGACGCATTTTCAACTTTTTTAGGCATAAATTCATTTGCAACTTCCTTATCCAAAACAAGACCATTAACTAATTCACTATCTTCAATAGAATCACCTTTTTGTTTAACAATTTTTATAGAATTCATATCTATAAATTTACCAGTTGCAACTTGGTCTATTCCTGCAACAATCAAATCTGCCAAATGTTCCCTATTATTTTCTGCGCCCTTTCCAGTCATAGCAGTCATAGCTATCTGTTTCAAAATACTCTTATCATTTACAGGAACTGAAATTTCATTTAAAATAGATTTTGCTTTATCTGCAGCCAATCTATAACCCTTTATGATAACTGTCGGATGTATTTTTTTGTCCAATAATCTTTCAGCATTTTCAAGAAGTTTTCCAGCCAGCATTACAACAGTTGTCGTACCATCTCCAACTTCATTCTCCTGAGTTCTAGCTATTTCAGCAATCATCTTAGCAGCAGGATGGTCAAGTTGAATTTCTTCTAAAATTGTAACTCCATCATTAGTTACGATAATATTTCCAGCTGAATCTACAAGCATTTTATCCATTCCCTTTGGCCCTAAAGTAGTCTTAACAATATCTGCTATTATTTTAGCAGCCAAGATATTATTACGTTGTGCATCTTTGCCCATCGTACGAGAAACATTTTCAGGCAAAATATAAATTGGTTGTTTTTCGGCCATACATCCTCTCCATAAAGTTATGTTTTAAAGATTGTTGTGATAAGAACAATGTTTTTCATATAAAAACCAATAAAATAGGAGTTGCACATAAATTCAAATTATAATTAAAGGTTAAAATTTTATAACATAAAATAAACAAGATAGATCTTAAATATAAATGCAAAATATGATGAATGTATTACTTATTGATTAAGGAATTAAGATAAATGATAAATATTTTAAGCTTAAACTTGTTTATGTGCAAAGCCAACAAGATAATAAAATTTAAAAAGAAGTAAAACAAGAGATAATCATGAGCGAGCATAATCATCAAGCTATACGTTCGGTGGCAAATTATTTTTCTAGATTAGAAGAAGCAAATGATTTACTAAAAAGTCAAGATGTGAGAAGCGCATACGACTTAGTCAACACTAATTTAGATTTGCTTGTGAATGACCGAACTCTTAAAGGAAGTGAAGATGCAAGAAAAGATTTAATAAGTAGATTTGAAGCTGTAGGCAGAAGAGTAATTGAATTGTCCTATGAAGTTAGAAGTAGTTCATTTTAACTAATATAAAAATTTTTAAACATTACATTTAATTAAAAATTATGAAAAAAATAATAAATTTTTATGACCTTAAAAAAACGGTCCATTATTTTACAAGTATTAAAAGAGAATTAAAGGAAGAATTTGGAACAGAACCTTATAGTAGATTACATGATTGTCAAGAGGCAAGATTGATTATAGAAGGAGATAAAAGAATAAGTAAAGATGATAAAAATAGAATGATTTCAGTAATTGATTATTTAGGAAACTTAGCTCAAGAAAAATTTAATGAAAGAGGATATGGACTATAAGTTAATTTTAAATATCTTAAAGTATAGAAAAAAATATGAAAAAAGCATTTTGGTGGGGAATTGGAACAATAGCATTAGTAGTCTTAATTATATACTTAACTTCTTCAAAGTCAAGCCCCTATGATGATTTTGCTCAGTGTATCACAGATTCTGGAACTAAAATGTACGGAGCCTATTGGTGTCCACATTGTCAAGCTCAAAAAAAATTGTTTGGAAGTAGTTGGGATAAAATTGATTATATAGAATGTGCAACGCCTGGAAGTAACTCTCAAAACTCAGTATGTAATGCGGCAGGAATAAAATCATACCCTACGTGGATATTTGCCGATGGAAAATCCTTATCTGGAGAGTTATCTTTACAACAACTAAGCACATTCACATCATGTCCTCTACCAACGGAATAAGTTTATTAAAAATGATGTACCTGTCGAGAATCGAACTCGAACCTTCTGACTGCCAGCCAGACATTCTACCATTGAACCACAGGCCCAAAATCACAAAAATCAGCCTTATTTTTCTACATAAGGCTTCAACCAATATTAAAAATAATATTTGAGATTATAAATTTAATTAAAACTAGTGCTTTACACAAGGCAAAGTTAAAATATTACCAGTTAAGTTAAACCTTTGTAAAAAAATTACATTATTTAGATAAACACAATACAAAATTAAATCCAATAACTATTATTTATTTCAACCTTCAGTAGTTTCAGCAGCAAAATGAGTTTTATTAGAAAATATATGCTCTCTCTTTCCATCGTGTTCAAAAGAGACGCTGGCAGCAGGCAACTCAAAACTTCCTACAATATTTATTTTAGAATAAATAATATATGAAAACAATCTCTCTTCTCCAGCATTCAAATGAGCAATATCCCACTCTATTTTTCTTGCCCTCTCATCAATTCTATGTGGAGGAATTCCAAATTTGTTAAACAATTTTGCGTGTCCAGGAATTCGGTCAGTGATAATCACATGCTTAACGTTTCCTCTAGATTTTACTCTCAAGTTAATTTTTAATGCAAATTCTCCACCTCTGGTTCTAACCAATGAAACACCTTTATGAACAGACAATTTATTAGTAACTAAAAATTTAGCCATGAATCCAACAATAACAACCAATAAAATGATTATAAAGGGGAGGGTATAATTTGTCGTTACATTAACATTGTAAGACTCCCCAACCCCTATTTCTTTTTCCCAGGAATAATCTACAAATATCCCATTACGTTCACTTGTAGTAGGTTTATCCGAATATACAGTAAATAATCTACTAAGAATATTTTTTCTAACCTCAATCACAGCAAGAGCGGCAACATTACCTTCATTTGATTTTGTAATGTTTGTCTTTTTAATAATAAACCCCTTAGTCTCTTCATGTACTGAAATTCCACTGGCTTCCAAATATCTTATAGGTATAATCACAGAAGATTTTCTACCATTCAATTCATAAGTTATCTCTGCTTCATAATCTCCTGCAGAAATTTTATCCTCAAGAATTATAGGCACACTAAATATTTTATCTTGATTCCTATCTAAATCTGTAGTCTCTGAAAACTCAAAAAAATCAGATTTTGCAACGACTTTTAATCCTGGAATTAAAACATTTTCTTTGTTTTTCAAAAGCATATTTACTTTAGTATCATTAAGAAGTATATCTTCAATAGAAGCAACAATAACATTTTTTACATCATAAAGTCTAATAGCCAGAGAATCTTTGAAAAAACCAGTTTTTTTACCCTTTATTTGATATTCAAAAGCGTATATTCCTCTTTTATCTCTAAGAATCTCTTTAAATGGAACAGCAGTAACATCAAGAACAATCGTCTCTCCTTTCTTGATTGTAAAAAATTCTTTAGGATACATAGCGACGCTAACCAGCGAATAAATTTGAAACTCATCAGATTCATCATTGTTTGTAATTTGTAATTTAAACGTAGCATTTGTCTCATCAAACTCAGTTATGATAAACTCATCTTTCTCTAAAATCTTAACATCTAAATCTGCAGCACTAACAACTGAAACTAACAATAAAACTAGCATCAAAGACACAATTCCAAATCTCATCTATGCGAAGATAGAGATTTCTATTTAAACATTATTATCTCAAAATGTATCTAATGCACATTAAATCTATTTCTTACCTGTTAATTCTAAAAGAGCCTTCATCTCTTCTTTAAAATCTTGAACAGCCTTCTCAACTTTTTCCTGCATGTCTTGAGTCCTAGATGGAATAACAAATTTATTGTAAAGCTCTTTGAAAAACTTAGTTGTAGCAGACTTGTTCCAATGATTTTGATAATCTTTAATTAGTGTACCTTTTATATCGATTCCAACTTCTATAAATTTATTCATTTTCTTTTTCTTTCCATCAATTTCAACTTCCACATCCTCAAGACCCAAAACACGCCATTTCAAATCCATCTCAATCTTAAAATAATCACTAACTGGCTTAGATGCCTTCCAAACTATCTCTAAATCTTTAGAACTTCCCTTAACCTTCTCAACATACTTCTCTTCAATTAAATTATAACCTTCTTGTTTTATCCAGTCATGAGCGTATGAATAAAGATTCTTAAAGTCACCATATCCAGAATACTTCACATTCTCCTTGAGAATCAAATCTTTTTCAGCCATAGTTTCACAAAAGGGAAATTAAACTTTCTATATAAACTTTGCTCATAACCTATTTAATACCTTTAAAATAATAATAAATATGAGTCAAACATTTATAATAGAACACCTTGAACCAAAAATCTGGCCATGGTGCGTAATAGAATACAAAAACATATCCAAAACAATAAACAAAAAAAATTTGTGGTTTACAAATATAAAAGAAAATAAAGATTTAATAAAATTAGGAAAAGTTTACAAAAAATCAGTTCTAGATATGAATTTAAAAAATGTTTGTGTCCTAGACCCAGATGCTAAAAAAACATTAACTACGAGGGATGCGAAAAAATTCAAATATTTTGTAATTGGAGGAATTCTAGGAGATTACCCTCCAAAAAAAAGAACGAAAGTAGAGTTAACAAAAAAACTTGCTAAAGCAGAAGCTAGAAATATGGGCAAAAAACAATTCAGCACAGATAATGCAGTTTACGTATTAAATAAAATAATCAATGGAACTTCTCTAAATAAATTAAAATTCCAAAACAAGATTACAATAAAAATTAACAAAATAGAATCTATAGATTTACCATATTATTATCCCTTAGTTAATGGAAATCCAAGAATAAGTAAAGAATTGTTACACTATTTAAAAAACAAGAAAGGTTTCTAGATAAATTTTATAATATAGCCACTAAAGAAATCTAACATTCCCTACAAACAAAACTTCTTCCAAAAGTATCTAAAATCATAAACCTTTTATTTTTGAAAGCTTTACACTTTATGCAGACACCACCACATTGTTTACAAGTTCTTCTTTTTGTAATGGCACAAATATTTTTCAAACAAGTTTCACAAGAAATTTGATTACAATCTTCACATCTAACACCGCATTTTCTACAAATCAAATGACTTCCATTACAGATAATTATTTCACTTAACAAATCCTTACACAAATCACACCTGGGGAAATCAGTTTTATTTTTAAGAGGATCAAATTTAACAATAACCAGCCTAGTCACGTTGCCAGACCTAAAAAATGCTTCAATAGAATAAACAGGATAATCAATTATAGTCGTAGTAATTAGTTTAGTATTCAATCTTAGTGCATGTTTTTTCTGTTCATTTTCAATAAATAATGCTTTCTCGTTGGCGAGCTGTAACTTTTGATTTTCAAGTTCTGTCGGATCTTTTAACCTAGAATTTCCAGAACTAGAAACATGCGAACTAATTTTAGCTATTTGCTCATCTATTTCTTTAATTTGTTGTTCATAATATAACCCTATTCTAGAGATTTCTTTTGTTAAACTCTCCTCAAGTGATTCAGCAATATTAGAAGTCTTCTTATTTATCAAATCTCTAATACTATCTTTAGCAATAGAATAATAATCTCTTAGCTCAGTTATTTCTATGTCTTTTTTATTTAAATTTGAAGTGGTAAATTTACTTAGGTCTGGTTCAATAATTAATCCGTCATCAACATAAACTTCATTTATCAATTTTTCTTCCTCATTAAGATATTTATAAGTAGTCTGAAAGGTAAATTTGAAAAGAAAATTATGCTGGGTATTAGCTGTTGCTTTTACTAAAGAACAATTTTGTAATTTAAGATTTTCTTTAACAAATGAATCTACGTGTAATTTATAATTTAAAGAAAGCAAAACTGCATCTCCAGAATTATCTAAATAAGCCCTCATCATTTTAAGCAAATAACTTTCAGAAGTAATTAATTCATTTCCTGCAGTAGATTTAGATTTATCAAAAACCAATTTGTAAGGTTCATTTTTTCCATAAAATTTCTGAAAATTAGGAGGAACATCAGT
>CAYNAC010000029.1:0-7819 GCA_964395155.1 Candidatus Woesearchaeota archaeon | reverse complement strand
TGCTAAAATTAAAGATTGTTTTTTATCCATAATTTATATTGATGAATTCTGCCTTTGTTCCATTTTCTATTTTATATTTTTCTGCAAGACCAGAATTAATTTCAATTACATACTTTGCAAATCCTTCGTGATAAATTATAGGACATGGATCTGATTCACAAGGCAAAGCATTGTTTTTTATGTAAACTACATTAAATTTTTCATCCATCCAAATAATGTCTAAATGAATAAGAGTGTTTTTCATCCAAAATGGATAATTTCCAGATTCATCAAATACGAACAACATCCCTTCATTTAACCTTAAGCTTTCTTTAAACATTAATCCTGCTTCTCTTTGAGATTGCGAATCTGCAACTTCAACAATAAAGCAATTATCGTTAAAACAAACTTCTTGAGTATTTTCCGATTTATTTAAAGCAATAATTAGAAAAATAATAATTAAAATTAATAAACTTATTTTAAAATATTTCATTTAATACTAATGCTGGATAAGTTTATATAACTTTAACTCGAAAATAGTCTGTTAAAATGGCAATAATATTGTATGGAACATCTTCATGTCCTTGGTGTCATAAAGCAAGAGATTTTCTAAAGTCTAACAAAGTTAGTTTTAAAGATGTTAATGTCGGAGAGAGCAAAAAAGACGCCGATGAAATGATTAAAAAGTCTGGACAGCAAGGTGTGCCAGTAATAGACATAAATGGAAAGATAATTGTGGGTTTTGATGAGCCTGCAATTAAAAAAGCTTTGAAATTAAAATGAAAGAAAACTATGATTTTATAATAATTGGTGCTGGAGGGGCAGGGCTTGCTGCTGCAATGTACGGCGCTCGTCTTGGATTAAAGACTCTTTGCTTAGGACATTCTCATGGAACTGAAATGCCTATTGGAGGAGTAATAACTACTACGAACGTTGTTGAGAATTATCCAGGGTTTATTCGTTTAACCGGAACAGAAATAGCTGATAAAATTAAAGAACATGCGCAATCTTACGAATTAGTAACTTTGAAAGAAGAAAAGGCTGAATCTATTGAAAAGAAAGGGAATCTTTTTAGAGTTAAAACTTCAGAATCAATTTATAATGGAAAAACAATTCTTTTTGCAACTGGGACGAAATGGAGAAAATTAGAAGTTAAAGGTTCTAAAGAATTTGAAAACAAAGGAGTGGCTTATTGTGCTTTATGTGACGCGCCTCTGTTCAAAAATAAAGTGGTTTGTGTTGTAGGAGGTTCTGATTCTGCGGCGAAGGATGCAATGGTTTTGGCAGAACATGCAAAAAAAGTTTATATAATTTACAGAGGAGAAAAAATAAGGCCAGAGCCCATAAACTATGAAAGAATTATGAAAAATAAAAAAATAGAAGTGATAAACCAGACGAATATTCTAGAAATAAAAGGTAAACAATTTGTTGAGAGCGTTATTTTAGATAAAGAATATAATGGGAAAAAAGAATTAGAATTACAAGGAGTTTTTGTTGCAATAGGACACATAATTTTATCAGATTTAGCAAAAACACTAGGTGTTAAGATTAATGAAAAAGGGGAAATAATTCTGGACCATAGAACTTCTGAAACTAATGTGCCAGGTATTTTTGGAGCAGGAGATGTCGGAGATAAACCATTTAAGCAATTAATAACTGGAGTTGCAGAAGGGTGTACTGCAGCTTTTTCGGCGTATGAGTATATTTCAAAAAACAACTTATAATGAACGACCTAATCAGAGCAAGCTGGAGTGGTGGGACCAGTTAAAAGTTTTAACATCTAAACTCAAAAGATTTTATTTTATGAAAATGTTTTACTTTGCTTATGGCTTAACCAAATCAGAGCAAGCTACTTGAGTATCAGTTAAAAGTTTTAACATCTAAACTCAAAAGATTTTATTTTATGAAAATGTTTTACTTTGCTTATGGCTTAACCAAATCAGAGCAAGCTACTTGAGTATCAGTTAAAAGTTTTAACCTATGAACAAGATTTTATTTTATGAAAATGTTTTACTTTGCTTATGGCTTAACCAAAACAGAGCAAGCTACTTGGATATACTCATTCAATGAATAATTAATCTTTTATACAACTCATACCTGATTGCCTTATGATTAAAGCAGAGTATGTTTCGTCTTGTAACCATTGCTGTTTAGGAAACAAATCTAGAAGAGGGATTGTTAAAATAACTAGAAACGATGCCGAAGCAGGAGTTTTTGATGAAAGAGTGATTTACGAATGCGCAATAGAAGAATATAGTTGCACCATTCCTAGACTCTATCAAGCTATTGGAAAAGAAAATATAAGATCTTTTAATACAGATTATATGGTTGATTAATTTTTAAGATGTTCAAAAAAGATAGAGTGCCAATTAATATAGATTGTAAAGTTAGTTAATTTTCGTCAATAAATATATTATCTTTTGTATTATCAAAAAATTGGGAAAATCTTTTTCCCTCCGCTTTTGCTTTTTTTAAGTTGACAACCCAATTTCCTCCAGAATCTTCTAATTGTTTTGGTTCTAAAAATATCCACCCTTCTCTATTAAATCTGACTGCGATTACTGGTTTTAAACCCATAAGATAAGAGAACTGCATGAAATCATCGACTTGTTGTTTTGTTATGTAAATTCTAGGATTTTTACTTGATTTAGCCTCTACGGCGTACGGATTACAATTTATTTTTCCTGCAATTAAATCACAAAATGTGTTGTCGTTTGTTCCGCTTCCTGCAACACGAGCTGCCTTCCAACCATGGTCTGTGAATAATTGGAGAAGTTCTCTTTCTGCCTTAGAACCTTTTGATTTGTTAGACATATTGTTTTAAATAGCAATCACTTTTTAATTTCTCTTATGCAAGAAAAATCAATCAAAGAACTCCTTGAATTTGGTATAATAAATATAGATAAACCTAGTGGGCCGACTAGTTTTGAAGTATCTCAATATGTAAAGCAATCTTTGAAATTAAGTAAAACTTCTCATCTTGGAACTTTGGATCCAATGGTTAGTGGAGTTCTTCCAGTAGCTTTGAACAGAGCGTGTCGCCTTAACGAATATCTTATGCATAAAGATAAGACTTATGTAGGAATTATAAGAGTTCATAAGGAGATAGATTTGAAAAAATTTAAAGAAATATCTAAAGAATTTGTGGGAAAAATAAACCAAATTCCTCCTGTAAGGTCTAGTGTAAAAAGAGCAGAAAGAGTTAGAGAAATAAAGTCTTTTGAAATTATTGAAAATCAAAATAAAGACTTCTTATTTATTTCAAAAGTTCAAGCAGGAACTTATATTAGAAAATTATGTAGTGATATAGGAGAAAAAATAGGTGGAGCGCACATGCTTGAACTAAGAAGAATTGAAGCGGGGTTGTTTAAAGAAGAAAACTCTATAAATTTATATGAATTTGATAAAATAGTTGAAGAATACAAAAAAGGAAACGAAGCAAACTTAAGAAAAATTTTAGTTTCTGGAGAGATTGTTTCAACTACTCTTCAAAAAATAAAAATAAAAAAGGATGTTGTGAAAAAAGTTTTAACTGGTTCGCCAATATTCAAATCATTTTTGGCAGAAAAACCAAATGAAAAAATAAAAAGTGGAGATAAGGTAGTTGTTTATTCACAAGATAAGTTTATTGGATGTTACAATTATATTAACTCTAACGACTTGGTGGCTAAGCCTGAGTTTGTGTTAAATTAGATTTTTCTAAAATTTTTGCTTTTCTTTTAAACAATTTACTAAAAATGTAAATTATCAAAATTATTACAAAACCTATTGCAAAAACTCTTTCTATGTTTTTGGCTGTTTCAAACAAGAATGAAAATCCCTTTCCTGTAAACCATCCTATAGGTAACATAATTAATATCCAAATGAGGTTTGCAAATGAATTAAAAAATAAAAATGATTTGAATTTTTTTTCTTTTCTACTAACAAAAATTACCACTGCAGTCCTAACCCCATAGATGAATTTAGAAAAAACTAAAGGAATAAAATAGTGGTCTTTTCCAAATTTATTTACAAAAGAAATCAATGAATTTTTTGATAAGTTAAATTTGTGACTTAATTTATTTATTATATTGAGATTTGTTAAATGGTATAAAATAATATCGTGAAAAATCATCCCAATTAATCCTAGGAATCCAATTAAAATTAATTTTGAAAAATCTACTCCGTTGGCGCTTACAAAAACAATCAAAAATAGCAAGATATCTTCACTTAGAAAACCAGCAAGGGGAGAAAATAAAATTGTGTTGTTTAGAAAAAAATTAATTATTATTTCAGGTAAAATCATATAAATTATTGATTAAAAAACATTAAAAACCTCTCTATCGAGTTAAAACTATAAAATGAGAGAGTTCATCTACTATTCAAGGACAGCTCCAACTGCAGGACACTACATAAAAGAAGATTTACAAGAATCTGGTAGGATAGATATAGCAGTTCATAGTATAATTGCTTCTTTCTTTTTGAGCCATAAAATACGTACAGATACTAGACTACATCTTATTTTTGCTGGACCTCCTGACCCTGTCAAACATTTAGAATTGTTTCCTAAAACTGAAGGGAAAACAGGAGTTGATAAAATATATTTAGGGAAAAAAGATGTTTCAGGAATACTAAGGAAGATGTTGTTTAAATATAAACAAGGAATAAAAAATGAAGTCTTTCCAGGATATTGGATAGAAAAGAAGAATTTTATGGAATTAGTTGAAGAAATAAATTCGCAAGGAAAACAAATATATGTTCTAGACCCAGATGGTGAAGATATAAGAGAAATAAAAATGAAAGATAATCCTGTTTTTATTCTCGGAGACCACAAAGGACTTCCTCAAAAAGAATATAAACGTTTATTGAAATTATGTAAGCCCGTAACTATTGGTCCTAAAACTTACTTTGCATCGCATACTTTGATGATTGTTCAAAACGAGCTAGACAGAAGAGGAATATAAAAATCATAAATTGTATTTTATTCAAACCTATTGTTAAAAAAACTATATCCTGGAATTAATAGATTTGCGTAATTTACACTTGGAGCTTCCCAGTACCTTTTTTTCTCTTCGATACTTCCATTTTTTGCCCATTCATGAATATAATGATTCTCCCTTAAATCTTCTACCAAAATATTTGTAAAAATTGCAGAAAGTTCAAAAAAGGCTGTAAATAAAAGGATATTCTTTAATTTACTAGGTTTGTCCCTTTTCATCTTAATTTGATTTTGTAGACTAAATTATTTAAGCATTTTTATGTTGTTTAAATTATGATTTTATTAGATGACTTTATCTTTAATTTACATCTTAGAGAAGTTTAATATAGTTAAGATAGATATTTGTTTTATGTTTAATTATAAAAAATATAAATGGTTTTTTGCTAAGTCAGGTAAACTTATTGTTGGAGGTAAGAGTGCTGAAAGCAATGATTCTCTGCTTACGGAGTTAAAAAAAATGCGCAAGGATTTAATAATAATGCATACAAAATCTGCAGGTAGTCCGTTTTGTGCGATTATTGCTCCTCAAGAGACAATAACGACTGAAGATTTACAAGAGTGTGCCATATTTACTGGATGTTTTAGTAGGGCGTGGAGAGAGGGTAAAAAATCAACGCTAGTTCATTCATTTAAAATAAATCAGTTGGAAAAGGAAAAAGATATGAAATCTGGAACTTGGAAAGTTAATGGGAAAGTTAAAAATTTTAAAGTAAACTTGAGACTCGCAATAACATTTCAAAATAATATTGTAAGAGCTGTGCCTGAAAATTCAGTTAATGATGACGAGATAATTGCTTTCGTAGTTCCTGGAAAAATAGATAAAACAAAGATTAAAATAGGCTCAATTAAAACAAATAGAGAACAACTAATTTCTGCATTACCTGCAGGAGGAGTAAAAATTGAAACCCGGAACTCTTGAATTTCAAATCGGAAAAAATGGACTTACTAAAACTGGTATTGAACACTTAGCTAGTGCTTTCAAAACACGCAGAGTAATAAAAGTTCAATTACTTAAAAGTGCAACTAGCGATAGAGAAAAAATAGATGAAATTGCAAAAAAATTAATTGATGAGTTACCTGGAAAATATAATTATAGAGTTATAGGATTTACAATAATTCTTATGAAGAGAAGCAATAAATAAGACTAAGATGCAGATTTGAATTTTTTTAACTTTATTGAAACTTCGACTAGAGGGTTTTTGTATTTTTGAGGAGAATCTATTAACTTTAAATCTTTATAGAAACTATCATTTGAATAATTTGGAGGGAGAATTTTCTTTTTTTGTTTAAAATTCCAATCTAGTTGAGATTTTATATATCCTTCTTTTAGTGGAGGATCATTCTTTTCATTCCAATCATGAACTTTTTGAGAGATATAATCCTCGGGATAATTTAAAGATTTTAAAAAAGTTATTAATATAAATAATCCTCTTTTTCTTCCTTCTTGGAGACCGTTTAGTAGTTTTTTTATTGCAGGAGGAAACATATCTTCAGTTACTCCAGTGAAATCTGAAACATACTCTTCGGAAATTCTTGGTTTTCTATCTTGAATACCTTCATTGTTTTTTTCTTGCCATTCTAAAGCGTCTTTTAGTAAATTGAATGCTTCTTTCTGATTGGTCTCTTTATAGAATGGTTTAAAATTTAATTTTAGAGGGTTTGCATCTTTAGGGCTGAAATTTTCTAACTCAAACTTATCTAAAACCACGCTTGAAAGCGCAGTTTTTTCGTGAAGAGAATAGGGCATTCTGAACAAATGCCTTGGAGCTACTAAAACTAAGTCTAGAGAAGCTATTTTTTCTCCAGCAAGTTCTTCTTTGAATTCTTTAGCCGTGATACTGCTTCTAGATTCCTTTGACTCTTGAATTTTATTTCTACTTTCTGAATTTAAATTTCCTTGAGTATTTAGCTTTGTTTTGCAATTCTTACAGAAAAAATAATTATCTATAACTTTTTTTATTTCTAAAAAACCAGAACAGCTTTCATCAGTACATTTTATTTTTTTCTTAGTTATTTTAAAATCTGGTCTGCTATAAGGATTATTACATTTTTCACATGAAAATTCTACAAAATTTGTTTTGTTGACAGAATTACTGCAATTTGGACATTGAATTGAGATTAAATCTTCTTCTGAAAGATTCATCCTTTCTTTTACAGCATCAAAATTTATTCCGAGTTCTTTTATCCTCTTATTATACTCATTTTTAATTTTAAACATTAGATATTGAACTATTGTTCTTGGCCACTCTGGAAACATTTTTTTAGTTTCGAGTCCGTTGAATTTATCTGGAAAACAATGTCCTGGAACAATTAAATGAAAACCCTTTGAACCTGAAAATTTTATGCCGTAATGAAAGATTCCGTGTTTCTCAAATTCTTCGGCTAAAAGAATTGCAGCTATTTTTGAATAATCCAAAAATGGAGAGTCTATATCCACTAATAAATCCCATGACGCCCTCATGTTTGTTAGCTCTGTTTGACTCATATCTGAATTAATCAGCAATGGATCGTTCCAGATTTCTTCTGAAGCATGAAATGAAGTTGCCCCTTTATTTACTAAACCCATTATATCTGAATTATATTGTAATGTGTCTGGACGCTTACCGAAGAACTCGAAATACCTTGGAACAACTTCTCTATTTTTTGAAAATTTTAAAAGTTCATCCTGTACTTTAGGATTTGAATAATATATTTTTGTTATTGCCCTTACTCTTTTTTCTTTTTCTGATTTTTCGTTTATCTCTTTTTGGGACATAATTATCTTTCAAAACTAATGTTTATATGAATTGTGATGTTGGTGAATTTGCCTGGACACTCGAGTATAAGTTTTCCGCCAAGGTTTAACATAATCGACGATGCTTC
>CAYNAC010000028.1:0-7990 GCA_964395155.1 Candidatus Woesearchaeota archaeon | reverse complement strand
GTTGTAGATGTAGATTACGATAACTCCGCCGATTTGATAAAACAATATAAAATTCTAAAAGAAATGATTCAGTCCAACAAATCAGATCAAGAAGGCATGATGGATCAAAAAAGCCTAATGAAAATGGCAAAAAAATTCGCTAAAAAAGGCATGAAATTATGAAGGGAAAAATATTTTTATCAGGAGGCGGAGATAAAAACCAAACATTCGATATAGATGAAATTTTTTTGAAAGATATAAAAAAAATATTGTATATTCCAATAGCTTGGAAAAATGAAGATTATAATTCTTGTTTAAATTGGTTTATGGATATGATAAAATCTCATAAACATGCCGTAATTGAAATGTGTACTGACTTAACAAAAAAAATAGAATTAGAAAATTACGATGCAGTTTATATTGGAGGAGGAAACACATTTAAATTATTAAAAAAATTGAAAGAAAATAAATTTGATAAGAAAATAATAGAATATTATCTTAATGGAGGAATTATTTATGGAGGTTCTGCGGGAGCCATAATTTGGGGATTTGACATAAATATTTCAAATTTAGGAAAAGATTCAGACAAAAATGAAGTAAATTTAATTGACAAATCTGGATTAAACTTTGTTGGAGGAAAAGACATTCAATGCCATTATGAGCAAGACCAATTAGATGAGCTTAAGAGATATAGTCTAAAAATAAAAAGAGATATTTTAGCAATACCTGAAGAATCTGCAATTTTAATAGATGATAAAAATTTAAAAGTAATTGGAAATAAACCCATAACTTTAATTTCAAAAAATAATCATATTTTATACTACCCAAATAAAATAATAAATATTTAAAATGTTAAAAGGAAAAATTCTAGCAAGAGGAGCAGAAGCAATAATTACAAAAAAAGGTAACTCTGTAATAAAAGAAAGAATAGAAAAAATTTACAGACATCCAGAATTGGATAAAAGAATAAGAAAACTAAGAAATCGTTCAGAAAGTAAAATTTTAGATAAAGTTCAGAAAATAATTAACGTTCCGAAATTAATCTCTTCAGACGAATTAAATACAAAAATTGAATTAGAATATATTGATGGAAAAAAGTTATCAGACCACCTAGAAAATTTAGATTATAAAAAAATAGGAGAAAAAATAGGCAAACAATTAGCAAAGCTTCATGACTATGAAATAATTCATGGAGATCTAACAACCTCAAATTTAATTTTAAAAAAAGATGAAGTCTATTTCATTGACTTTGGTTTGGGCTTTCATTCATCTAGAGTAGAAGACAAAGCAGTAGATTTACATTTAATTAAACAAGCATTAGAAGCAAAACATCCAAGAATATGGGAAAAAACATACAATTCTATTCTCAAAGGATACAAATCAAGTAAGCATCAAAAACAAACACTAACTCAACTAGAAAAAGTGGAAAAACGCGGACGTTATAAAGAACAATACTGAAAATAAGATATTGCTAATTTTCCAAAAAATTAACTCATCTAACTGAGCCATAATAGCCCCGCCCGGATTCGAACCGGGGTCTCGGGCGCCAAAGGCCCGAATACTTGACCACTATACTACGGGGCTGTATAATACAAAAGGCATAAAATGTATTTATAATAGTTTGCAAAAGCAAAAATAAACAAAACCATAAACTTTTAAAGCCATATAACCGAGATTTTATCATGACTGAAAAGGCAGATTGGACAAAGATAAAACCAGCAGAAGTAGAAAAGTTAATAGTAGATTTATCTAAACAGGGAAATGCACCTGAAAAAATAGGACTTATTTTAAGAGATCAACACGGAATACCAAAAACAAAGCTATTAGGTCTAAAAATAGGAAAAGTACTATCAAAGAATAAATTAGAAAGTAGTTCAGAAAACAAAAATATTTCTAATAAAATAGAGAAACTAAAAAAACATTCTTTAACCAATAAACATGACTATACTGCAATAAGAAAAGCAGTAATGTATTCCGCAAGAGTAAAAAGAAAAGAAAAATTAGAATTAAGATAATTTAATCTAACCAGATCAAAATCATACAAAATGGATAAAGGAAAATTAATAAAAATAAAGTGTCCAAGATGCGGTAACTTTCAGACAACCTATGGCAAAGCCACTGTAATGGTAAAATGTAACAGGTGCAACAAACTTCTTCTTAAACCTCAAGGAGGAAAGGCAAAAATAAAAGCCTTGATAAAATATGTCTTCAGATAATCTCCTTAAAGAAGATGATGTAGTTTTATGCACCGTAACTAAAATAGACCCAGCAGGAGTTTTTGTAAACCTTGATGAATATAATTTAGAAGGACACATAATTCTAGCAGAAATATCTCCTGGAAGAATAAGAAACATTAGAGAGTTTGTAAGCGTAGGAAAAAAAATAGTTTGCAAAATATTAAGAAAAAAAGAAAATAGTTTAGAACTAAGTCTAAGAAGAGTTTCAGCAAAAGAAAGAGATTCAATACTTGAATATTACAAAAAAGAAAGAATTTTTTCAAGCATAATAAAATCTGCAACAGGAGAAAAATATCAAGAAATAATAGAGAAAATAAAAGAAAAAGAAGATTTATCTCAAATAATAGAATTAGTCAAATCAAACCCTGAAATCATTAGTAAATATTTAAATCAAAAAGAGTTTGAAAAATTAAAAGAAATTCTATCTCAAAAGAAAGATATAGATAAAGTTGTTCAAAAAAAAATAACTTTAAAATCAGATAAGGAAAATGGAATAACTCAAATAAAAGAAATTTTAGATAATAAAGAGTCAGAAATTTTTTACCTAGGTTCATCAAATTTTTTAATTAAAGTTAAAAATAAAGACTATAAAAAAGCAAATAACCAATTAGAAAAAGTTATAGAAAACATTAAGGAGAAAGCAAAAAAACTTGGAGCATTAGTAGAATTAAAATGATTCTAAAATATTATATTAATCAAAAAAAAGAAAAAATTTACACTTTGAAAAAAAATCATGAAAATAAAGAGACTCAAGAAGCTCATTATAAATTTATAAAATTTGACAAGAATTAACTTCTAGATATTTCTTTCTTAACAATCTCCATATCTTTTTCCCATTCAGAAATTAAACTACGATTGTAAATAATAGCTGCAGGATGAAATAAAGGAATTAATCTAATCTCCATTCCGTCCAAATTAATTGTTCTAGCTTTTCCATGTACTTCAGTTATACTTTGTTGATTTTTCATTTCTTCAACATTTGTTCCGGCTAAAAAAAATTTAGTAGAGTAATTCCCTAGAGAACATATTACTTTAGGTTTCATTTCTTTAATTTGTTTCAAAAGCCACGGAGTATGAGACTTTATCTCATCAATTGATGGAGGTCTATTTTCAGGAGGCCTGCATTTCAATATATTTGCAATATAAATATCACTTGTATTCAAACCAACTTTTTCAAGTAATTTATCTAAATTTTTTCCGGCAGCACCCACAAAAGGAAGTCCTTGCTCATCTTCGTTACGACCAGGAGCCTCACCAATAAACATTATTGATGCTTTAAAATTTCCTTTTCCAACCACAATATTTTTACAGTCTTTGAATATTTCAGTATTCTTCACAAGTAAAGCTTCATCAAAATTAAACTCGGGCGAATCCTTATTACTCATATCTAAAAATCAAAATACAACTATTTAACAATTTATAGTCTATTTATTTTGTGATTCATTTATATCGGCCTTGCCATGAAATTCAAAAATAAGTTTTCCACCAAGTTTTAACCTAATCTATGATGCTTTGACTTTGCATTGTGCAAGGCCATTTATATCGAAATCTTTAAAATCCCATTATCCAAGATTTAAACATGATAGAAAAAACGTTAGTTTTGTTAAAACATGATTCGATTTCAAGAAGCCTAGTAGGAAAAATAATATCTCGTTTTGAAGATATTGGGTTAAAAATAATTGCAATAAAAATGCTTATTCCTGATGAAGACCTTGCTAAAAATCATTATTTTCTCGACGAAGAATGGGCAAAATCAGTATATGAAAAAACAAAAATAAGCTACGAAAAAGACAACAAACCTTTTCCATATAAAGAACCACTAGAACTAGGAAAACAAATCCAAGATTGGAACATGAAATTTCTTAGAGAAGGCCCAATAATTGCTTTAATTTTAGAAGGGCCTCATTCGATTGAAATAGTTAGAAAATTAGTTGGTTCAACAGAACCTAAGTCTTCTCCTCCAGGCACAATAAGAGGAGATTTCGCAATGATTGAATCTTATAGTGTAGCTGATAAAAATTCAAGAGTTCTAAGAAATTTAATACATGCTTCAGACTCTCCTAAAAGCGCCCAAAGAGAAATTGCACTATGGTTTAAACCATCTGAAATTCAAAGCTACAAAAAAGATTTAGACAGACATTTTTAATATTTATAAAATAAATTTTTAGAAATAAAATATTAATCCACATGCGAGGAATCCTTCAATCTTGTTAAAGTTTGAGAGACTAAAGTGACTTGAACAAATCTTTTGATTTGTGAACATGTTGTGCTTTGCGCAACTTTGTGCTCACTTCAGGATGTTCAATTCCTCAAAATAAATGCCCCCACGAGGAATTGAACCTCGGTCCCAACCTCCGCAAGGTCGTATTCTATCCGTTAAACTATGGGGGCCATAATTGCGAAGTTTAATCTCTTTTAAAGTATTTGGTTAAGAAAAAATAATCAAGTATAATCCACCTTATAGTTTTGAAGTAAATTATAGATAATAAAATTACTCAACAGCCTCGTCCCTAACTCCATGTTGAGTCAAGAAAAATGCAACTTCATTCTCAGGCAAATTAGGAGCGTCAATCATTTTTGCAACACGAGTGCCCTGTTTACCTCTGCGTAAATAAACTCTATAAGTCGAAGCATGCCCTACGATATTTCCTCCAATTGCAGTAGTTGGATCCCCAAACATCATCGCAGGATTAGCCATAACTTGGTTAGTTACATAAATTGCAACATTATGCATTTCAGCCAACTTCATTAAATGATGCAAATATTTATTCAGTTTCTGTTGTCTATCTGCGAGTTGACCTCTACCGGAAAATTCGGCCCTAAAATGAGCAGTCAAAGAGTCTACAATTACTAACTTTATAGGCTCTTCATTTTCTTTAATCATTTCAGTAATTTTATCCAAAAGCAAAATCTGATGATCTGAGTTAAAAGCTCTAGCAACTAAAATGTTTTTTAAAACTTTTTCAGGACTAGCACCTAAACCTTCTGCAATTTGTTTTATCCTATCAGGTCTAAAAGTTCCTTCTGTATCAATGTAAACTGCTTTTCCTTCAACGCCTCCTTGCTCTTTTGGTAACTGAACATTAACGGCTAAGGTTAGACCAATTTGAGTTTTACCACTTCCAAAAGCACCATATGCTTCAGTAATAGCTCTAGACTCAACTCCCTTCCCTCCAAACAATCCGTCAAGGTTTTTGCTACCCGTAGTAATGTAATGAACATCAGCTCTACGTTTATCAAATTCTGCCCCATCCATAAATCCAAGTTTCATCATTCCACGAGCAGCCTGAATTGCTTTGCGCGCAACAGCCTCTCCAACACCTGCTAATTCAGACAAAGCGGGAGGAGACATAACTGCAAGACCCATCAAATCATAAACTCCGGCAGCTTCAAGCTTAGAAGCAATCCCTGGACCTATGCCTGGAATACTAGTTAGCCCTGGTTCTTTATCTTCAGAATCTTTTTCACCTTTTTCTTTTGCCATATCCAGAAAGATTGGAAACACTTTATAAAGATTTTATCAGTAGAAAATAAACGTTAAGACAGCCTAAACCACAACATCAAAACATCTGCAATTATAAAACTATAAAACAAAATAGTTTCCAAACTTCCACCTTGCTTGACTTTTCCCTTAACTGAATATTTCAAAGGCCAAAAAGGTTTAATCCCTTCAGTAGTCCATGAATCTGCAATTAAATGAGTCCCGTAAGCCAAGAAGAAAGGAAATGCAAGAGTTGGTAAAAACCAAGCAAACAAAAAAGTAATAGCCAAACAAAAAGTAAAACTATGTAAAAAACCTCTTTTTCTAGAAGAATTATTTGATTTATTGAATATTCTTAGTTTTTTAAATGAAATAACTCTATCTAAATTAGGGAGTAATGTTGCAAAAGCAAAAATAAAAATGTAAGTCCAAATATGAGTGACTTTAGTTATAAAAAAAAGCATAAAGAAAAAACCTATCGCAATATGAGTCTTATTTAACATCTAATCTAAAAAACAACTTAAATTTTAAACCTTGCCCTCAAATTCGTTAAGTAAATCTTTAACAGAAAAATCTTCTATATTTCTAACAGAAAACTCAAGATTATTACTAAATGAATTCATTCTAAAACTTCCAGTGAAGATTTTTTCGTCCCCTATTATTTCAGCACGTTTGGAATTCAAAGAATCTAAAGAAAATAATTCCTCATCATTAACATTAAGTAATTTTTTAATATTCTCTCTGAATAAAACTGACCTCATGGTAGCATGTCCATCGTCCAATACAACATTTAACAAAACTCCTTTCTCTCCTTCAGTTTTTTTAGAATCAAAAAACCTAGGTTCAAAACTCTGCACAATAAATGCTCTAACGCTAACTAATTCTCCTTCCTTTGCTTCTTTAAAGTTTCCCTTATTTGGAGCACTAATTTCTTTAACAGAATCAAACTTTTGCTCACTTGGTTTTATATCTGAAAAAGCGGATAAATGCAACTCCCCATTTTTCACACTAGCCCCTCTTATTTCAATAACACTTCCTTGAGTTAGATTACCTGATTCGATCAAAGAAATGTGATTCGAATCCCATAAAACTACTCTAACATTAGAAGTTTCATCTCCAAACATAAAACTAGCAAACTTACCACTCCTTCCATTTTTAGAAAATTCCTTAACTGGAAATACCTTAGTAATTTTACCAGTTACATTAGCTCTTCTAAGCCCATTAGTCAATTCATTAACCTTAAGCATTTCATTTTCAAAACTTATACCTAATTCGGCGGCCACAATTTGAGCAGCTCCTTCCTTAGAAATAAGTCCAGAAAGTTTAGACTTTTTAGCCTCTACTTTTTTATCAATCTCTTCAGCAGAAACTCCCGAATATCTTGAAATCTTATCAATTAAACTAGAGTAAACATCCATTAAATCACAATAAGCTTTGAGTTTAAAAGAATACCGCTAATCTAAAATAAGGTTTTAAACATAAATTAATTGATTTGTGTAAAATACAAGTAGTAATTTCAAATGATGTAAAACCAAGAACTTTTACTTGGACATCTAACCAGGCACACTTCAATCTATATCTTTACAAGGCTCAAAGCTTTGCACAAAAACAAAGTTTGAGCTTGAAACACTTCATCTAAAATATAACCTTTAATCAAAATTTGCATTTATGTGTAAAACCAAGGCTCAACAAACATTTAAAAAACCATTTTGTCAAAAACAAATATGGCAAACACTGCAGTAATAATCGTGAAAATAATGCCTGAATCTCCATCTACAGATTTGGCAAAAATAGAAGAGCAAATCAAACATAAAATGGAGTCAAGTGGAGCTAAAGCAGTTACATTCGAACAAAAAGAAGTTGCTTTCGGATTAAAATCAATAACTCTCAAAATGGCGTTTCCTGAAGAAAAAGGAACTGACTTTGTTGAACAAGAAATATCAAAAATACCTCATATTTCTTCAGTAACTATAGAAGATTATAGAAGAGCGTTTGGTTAAAATAAACCATAAAAATATAAACAATCTAAAACCATTAAAAAATATGGCTCTGTCGAAAGAACAAATAAAAGACTTAAAAAATCAACTTTTAGAACAAATAAAAAACATTCCAGCAGATCAAAGAGAAGAAGCCAAAAAGCAGATAGAAAATCTTTCAGATAGTGCTATAGAATCGATGTTAGAAAATCAAAAAGAATCACAACCTCAAATATTTAGAGAAATAATTTCTGGAAAAATTCCGAGTAAAAAAGTGGAAGAGAATGATAAATCTATTGCAGTACAAGATATAAAAC
>CAYNAC010000027.1:0-8132 GCA_964395155.1 Candidatus Woesearchaeota archaeon | reverse complement strand
TCTTTCTTTCTGGTTAAAATAATATTTAGTGATAAGAGCTTTACAACTTCCTTGTTCTGGCTCTAATTCGCATCGAATACTATCTTTATTTTCTACAAATTTTATAGTGGAATTATAAATAAAAAACAAAATTGCTGTTAATATCAAAACTACTATTATGATAAATAACTTCTTATTGTTCATTGACAAGCTAAGTAAATTCTATTTTTTAAATCTAACTTATATTATTCAAAGATAAAATTAATTTTTAATAAAACTTAGTCTACCGACAACAAATAAATAATTAAAGATTAATTTGTCAAAAAAATATTCTTCACAAATCAAAATAAATTTATTGTCTTTCGACAATAAATAAAAAAAAGAAAAATAAAAAAAATAAAAGAATTTCTCTAAGACTTTATTTAAGCTGTAACAACAGTAGCTGCAGTTGCAGTTGTTCCTGTTAGTTTGTGGCTTACGTCAGTCTTTGGATTCTGAGTCTTAAGGTAAGTCGCTGCGTTAGCAGTGTCGCCTTGTTCCCAACCAGCTACAAGAGTAGCTACTTTAGAACTTGCCCATGGGTTAGCAAATGTTTGGATTATCCATTCTCCGCTTCCAGCGCCTGTAGCTGCAGTCCATGATGCACCGCAACCAGCACTTCCTCCCAATAGGGTTGATGCAGCTGTGTTTACACAACTACCTCCAACAACGATAAGGTTCTTTGAGGACATTCCAGAGCTCGCAAGCTCGTCGTCCATAACCTTAACATCTCCTAGAGTCTTAGATCCTGATCCTGAACCAACGCTATCGACATAAATCATAGCAACAGCTTGTTTAGTAGGATAACTTATAGTCATGCTATATTGGTCTGAATCTGTTTGGTCAGTGGTAACTAATGTTCCCCATTGATCCATCTTGACAAAGAAATCATCCTTTGTCTTCATTTCAGTACCTGTATCTCCCCAAGCATTACCTTTCATGTCATTATCAGAGTTCCATGAGAATGTAGCTTCGCTTACGCTAACTCCATTATCACTTATTCCAGCTCCAGATGTTCCAACAATTATTGTGTTGTATGCATCAGATTCGTCTTGTTCTTCGAACAAGACAATTGCAGGACGAGTAACAATTGTGTTTTCTTCCATCAAGTGTACTCTTAAGCTATTTGCAGTACCAGAACTACTAAAGTTGTAAGTAAGTTTACCTACAGTAGCAGTACTAGATACGCTTCCAGCCGAAGCAGATAGATTCATAGAAATTCCACTTCCAATAGTGTAGTTAGTTCCATTTGTTGGACCGGTTACAGTTAAATCTGTATAACCATCTCCATCAGGGAATCTAAATCCTGTAGCAGCAGTACTAGCTCCATCAACATTAGCCAAAGTTAGAGTTAATGGTTCATAGAATGCTAGTTTAGCGCCCATTTCAGTTTCAATAGTTGGATAAAGGACTAACTGTCCAGCAGAAGCTGAATCAGGGAAGTTCAATCTAACGTGTTCAGAATTATCTCCAGCATTACCTTTAACATACGTGTAAGTATACGATCCGCCTTCAATATTTATAGAACCAGCTCCCTCAGAGGTTGGCTTAGAACTATAAGTTTTACCTGTAATCACATTAGTAAACTCAATTTTATCGTCACTATATCCTGAAGAACTATTTGTAAGATCTGTTAATTCTAACAGAACTCCTTCGTCCTCATTTCCGACAACTGCATAAGCAGATCTGTTGATTTGAGCAAGTTCTCTAACTAATAACCTAAATCCATTAGAATCTCCTAAAGAAGCACCATTTCCAGCTCCATTAGATGATCTATTGCTCATCCATTCCCAATTAGACAAGGTTTCTCCTTGCCAGCTAGTGAATGAAATAGAAGCCATATCAGTTCCAGATGGTTTAATCATTATATCTTCACGATTTTCTTCATCGTCAAGATCAACAGACATTCCCTCAAAAGCAATTCTAAATGAACCAAAGACCGGATCTACAAATTCACCACCAGAGGTAATGAAGTCGTTACTTCCATCTTCAGCATACACTTGAACCACTAATTTGGTTAAAGCTGCAGGACTTCCAGTCATATTGACCTTTGTTCCATCGATAACTGTATTGTCAGTTCCTTGTTTAACTTCATTTCCTTCTTGGAATGTAAGCTTATTGGCTCCAACAATTACTTCAGCTTGGATAATATTTGTAGCTGTAGACTCATCAGCACTATCAAGTGCAACTTCAAGGCCTAAAATCTTCTTCGAAGAAGCTTCATTTATTTCCTTTGAATCTGAATTCCCGCTTGAATCAGTAACTTTGATTTTTGCAGAAGTGTCAGAAGCGGAAACAAGCTCAATAGTGTATGTTTTTCCATCAACAACCACTGTTTGAGAAGGGGTTGAAGTTGAACTTCCTACACTAAGCTCTACGCTCTGAGCAGACTTGAATAATACCAATTTAGTTGAATCTGTAGACGAAGATACTGTAAACTTTTGTCCAAATAACTCTATGCTTTCTCCTTGCGAATCAGCATTAGTAAAGTTAACCGCTTCATCAAAAGTAATTGTAGCATTGTACAAGTAACCTCCTGTAGCAGTAGGACTAGTTCCAAAAAGTAATCCAATAGAAGGGTCTACATTTGTTGTAGGTTCCTTTGCATAAATTACTCTAGGGCTGTGTCCCATCACAATCTGGAATGAAGCTTCAGCATCTACATTTCCTGAAAATTCTGTATCTGTCAAGACAGAAGGCAGATTAGATTCAGTAACAGATGTTCTAACAGAGTTCAATGAGTTGTTTAGTTGAATAGGTGTCGAACTAGTAAACAATGCATAAGCATCGCTTGTAATAGGAGCACCGCTTCCTCCACTACCAGCTAGAGCAGAACTCAAAGACGTAGATATATCAGTAACAGCAACTAAGTCTAGGGAATTACCATAAACTATAGCAACATCAGCAGCACCATTCTGTACGAATGGAGCAGGGAAGTTTGCAGCAGCAGCAAGTGCAACTGTGCTTCCAAGCATAGCTGTAGAAGCTATAGCAGACGTAATTTTCCTAAAATTAAATTTCATTATTAATAAACCTCCTTTCAGTTGTCTCGCGTGGCAACTCCGCAGAGTTCCTCATCAAGGAAGCTACACATTTAATTTGTAGCCCGCCAAGTGAGCCGTTCAATAACCTTTTGGATTTTTGTATCGGTCTCATCATTTTAGTTTTCGCCCTAAAAAGAGCGTTATATAGGATAACGATTAGGTCTTTAAAAAGCTTTCTATATGTGTTCGTTTATTCACTCGTCTTTAATCAAAAGATATCATTTTATTTTTAAATGTTGCTTTGTTACTATTGAATGATTAAACATTTATGCCGTCAATATTAGTTAGAATATAGGGTTTTTTTAGAATATAAGGTATAGAAAGACATATAAATAGAAAAGATAATAGAATGCTATAAATATGGCACAAAAACCAAGAATTAAGGAGATAACTATCACTGAAGATAGAGGCACATTTTCATCAATTTTTAAAATACTTTCTGGAGATAAAACTAACTTCAATTTTAAAGGTCTTGCCTCATTTAAAGCATTACTTTCAAATGAGAAAGCGAGAATAATTCATGTAATAAAGACTCAAAATCCAAAGTCCATATATGAAGTTTCAAAATTAGTTAATAGGGATTTTAAGTCAGTTTCTCAAGATATAAATCTTTTAGAAGAATTTGGCCTTATAGATTTAATAAAAGAAAACACGGGTAAAAGGGTAAGGCTAAAGCCCGTAGCAGTAATAGATATTTTAAAAGTGGAAATAGTCTTATAATTTCTCAATCCTAAAATCTGTTAAAATAAACTTGCTCTAAATAAATAAAATCCTAATACTATAACGACAAACTGAAAAGCAAGTATGGTCAAAACAGCATTCTTTTCCGTAGACTTAATATTCACTTTTTTTAGTAACCAAATAGCTAAATGGTTTAAACTATAAATCTTAGAATACTGGTTATCTAAACAGCCTTCATTATTTATTTTTCCAAATGAACTTTTTTTAAGTCTTCCTCTGGATTTTAAGATTACTTCCAAAATATAAGGAATGTAAAAGAAGAAAGCAATTTTTTCAAAGTTTCCAACAATAGTTACCGCAGCAATTAATGCACCAATCGAATAAGTAATTACATCTCCAGGGAAAACTTTTGCAGGGACCCAATTATATTTTAAAAAACCAATTAGTGCTAAGACCATACAAAAACAAATTACGCTCAACCAAGGGTTTGAAGTCAAATATGCAACCATTCCAAGTCCAGACAATAAAATAATTCCTTGTCCTGCTTCAAGACCATTAAATCCTGCAAGAATATTGAAAGTAGTTGTTGTGGCTAAGAATCCAATAGGTATTAAAAAAAGAGGATAAATTAAACCAATGTCTATTGCTCCAAAAAATGGAAAAACCATTGTACTTTTACCGGCATTAATTGCAATTAAAGGAACAGCTCCAAATATTACGAGTAAAACTCTAGACTTAATTGACAATCCTCCTCTTCTCCATCCAAGTAAATCATCCATAAAACCAATAAACCCCATAAATATAACACAAACAAGTATTGCAAAAATTTCAACAAGGTTTCCGTTTTTCACTCCCAGTAAAAAAACTCTATAAGAAATATAAGTCAAAACTCCAAGTATGAATGCAAGTAAAACAATCAATCCTCCAGAACCAGCAATTTTCTCACTCTTACTTTTATTCATATCATCCCAAACAAGACCTATGAATTTGACTTTGCGAATCCACCAAGGCATCAAAAATAAAACCGTTGCAAGACTTATTGCAAGAGGTAAAATTAATACATACGATGTCATAAACTTAAACACATTTTATTCTTTATAATCCTTATTCTATTCAAAATTAATCCTCTTTAGGAATTTCTCCAATAATTATTTTGTATCCTTTAGTGTTTCCTTTTTTACCAAGCCAGTTTATCGAAGGTCCGCAATCCCCAAGCATAGAACATATTTCAGATTTCTCTTTTTCCCATTCATCAGTCAAACAATGGCAATTCCCTGTACATTTTTTATCTGGATCAACTTGTACTTCACCTCTAGACGTAACAGGAGGATCTTTTTTAAAATTAATAAGTTTCTTCTCAAACTTAACAACACAAGTTTCACTCGCCAAGGCACATAAATTTGTAGTTTCGGCATCACTCCAGAAATTAAATCCTGGTTTATTTTCCGCAAAACATGTCCCAGTTATTTTTTCTATTCCTGTTTGATTTGACAATGCTTGTAGCAGAACTCCTTCTTTCCAATTACAATCTCTTAAATCTTCATTTTCACAAGATGTTTTGTCTGTTTGTTGTAAACAATCTTGCCATCTATTTACCTTACAACTAGCTTGAGAAAAATCATTAATTTTATCTTCTATGCATTCTTCTGCTCGATAGTCTTCACATTGTTCTAAAACTTCTTCTCCATTAATACATACATGTTTGTAAAATCTACTTCCTACAGAGTTATCTGCATTTCCAGTTTTACCTTCATCATTATTGACACACCAACTTTCCCCATGTCTATAACTTTTACCATTTTGAGTATTTTTACAATTTAAGTCAGCACAAATATAATCTCCATACGTCGGGTTTTTTCCAGCATCTTTTTCTCCTCTACAAATGCTACCTTGCAAATAATCACAATTTCCACAAGATGAACTCAATGCATTTCCGCTAGATGGATTACAAGATTTAGAAGTTGAAATTATATTGCTCCAATACAATTTATCTTGAATTTTAGACGAATCATAAATATTTGCAGGATTTCCGCAGGAATCTACAAAATAAACTCCATCTTTTCCGCTAACGCAAGTAGTTTTAGTTGTGGGTCCACAAATAGTTCCAAGCTCTTCAGCAGAGCATAATTTTCCTGCATAAAAAGTGCCTCCAACAAGGCTAGCATTTCCTCCAGTTTGAGTATTACATTCAGCTCTCGTTCCAAATTTACAAGTTTTTTCAAACTCGAATTCATAAACACACGCTCCAACTTCTTGTTGTTGAACTTTCTCAATGCAAGCAACTTCATTACTTACACTTTTATCATAATTCGTTTCCAATCCTAAATAAGAACTTAATCTTTTACATCTAACTAAAGAAACAAATGCAGATTGGTCTCCCAAAATACAACAACCCAGCGAGCATTGAGGAGGAGATTCTTCACTCCAAACTCCTCCATTAACATTGCAGACTAGTTGAGGAGTATTATCTAAACAATTACCTTCACTAGAATCATAACAAGTTCCAGCCTTACAATAACTTGTAGACTCGCAATTCGTCGGAACCTGTCTACTTCCAGGTTTACATTCTGCAGGTGGAACATTTTGACAATAAGCTCCTCCAATGGTTTGTTCACAACAAATCGTCTGAAGTTGGTTTCCCACATTTGGGTTGTTAGGACTTCCACTTTGCGCAATAACAAAACCAGCTACAGCTAAAATAACAAATGCTCCTAACACAACTAATTTTTCCCTTATCATATTAATCCCTGTGGCCAAACAAGACTTCTCGTAGCGAATGCAAATTTATCTTCACTAATGACATCACTCAATTGATAGATTGTCGAACCGTCATCACGTCTTGTTTTTTCTATCTTTAAATTAGGATAATATGAAATATATAAACCTGTCTCACTATCTCCGAATATTGATTCATACTGAATAATATTAACAGCAGTGTTAATCAAATAATACCAATTGGAGTCGACTGCAATTGCAAACTTTTGGAAAGTTTGAGTATCTTCCTTTATCAAAGTCATAGGCGCATTAAACTCTACTCTAATCTTTTCAGGAACAACACTTACATTTATTTGGCTACTTCCACTTCTAACTTCATATCCTCTTCGTTCATATTGAGATTTCAAATCTTCAAAACATTGTTTAGATCGAGGTTCAATATGTTTTTTCATTTCATTTTCAACATGTCTTAATAAAAGAGGTTGTTGAACAAGGCAAGGAGTAAAAAACTCTGAAGTATAACACAAGTACTGAAATTTTTGCCCATTATAATTTACATAATTATCTGGATTAGGATATCCTCCTTGTAAACTTAATTTTTCTTTTATAATTTCCACTTCAGGTTCAATACAAGTTTTTAAGTAAGAACTAGGGTTAATAGAAGTAGAAAAAAAATTAACTTGAGGAAACGCAACAATAACAATAACTACAGCAACAATAATTAATGCAAGGATAACAAAAATAGTAACTTGACCTTTCCTATCAACAAATCCTCTATTAATCATCTCCTTTATTAGATATTTTTTGTTTATAAATAATTGCTTGTATAAATGAGTTAGTAATTATTTATTAGAAAATCTCAATTTTCTTTATAAATATATTTAACAATACTCTTTCAAAAGATATTTTTATAATAAATCTTTTGCTTCAACTAAATAATTGATTTTAAACGGAAGGTTTACTTTATTCCTAATAACAACTACATGAGCTTCATCTATCTTAACACCAGTATCTTCAATAATTTTTGCTATTTCTAATAAGTTTTTTCCAGTTGTTAAAACATCATCTACAATAGCGACTCTGTCATTATCATTTGGAATATAACCTTCAATTAAATTTCCAAGTCCATATCCTTTCGGCTTATCTCTTATAATAGTTAATGGAACTCTCTTATTAATGATAAAGCTGTTGCAAGAGGAATCCCTCCATACCCTCTGGTAGCAATACAAGTAGTTTTCTCACTCATTACATCGTTCATTGCATTCGCCATTGCACTTAAAACTCTAGGATTTCCATAAGCTTTTTTAACATCAACATAAAAATTACTATCTTCTCCAGCACTAAGAATAACTTTCTTTCTCAAAACAATTTCTTCATCCCTCAATAATCGAGAAATATCCATTAATATCCCCCACTAATACTTAAACAACCTCCAACATTTCCAAATATATCTTTACATTTAATATTGTAAGTTAAACTATTTGAGTAAGACATTCGGTGATTTTTAGTTGCTCCACTTAATGCAGTTCCATTACCAAATTCAAATGAACAAGAATTACTAGAGTATTCACAAACAGAGTTTTCATTTGTTATAACTACAATATTATTTCCGGAATTATAAACTCTTGTTATCAAAGGTCCAGAATTGTCAACTTCTATTTTAAATTTAGAATT
>CAYNAC010000026.1:0-8163 GCA_964395155.1 Candidatus Woesearchaeota archaeon | reverse complement strand
TAAATGTTTTACTTGTTTGATTAAATGTTATATTTTAATGGTGAAATGTTTTAAACTTAAATTTTGTTTGTGTGCAAGGCCTTTAAAATCGCAAGTTTTAAAAAGCCATGATTTTATGAAATATTGAAATTACATAGATCAAAGGAATGATTACAATTATCCTTTGTTTTGTTGGTATTAAATAATGAAAGAATTTGAAAGTAAAAATAACGAAGAATCTTATGAGGATATGGGTGCTGAGCCTACTAGTCGCACTGTTGTAGTTCCTGGTGAGATTGTTGCAACTGGCGAAGACTTTTTGCCTGGTGAAGGTGCTCGTCGTGAAGGTAGTGATGTTGTTGCTTCTAGATATGGATTAGCTGAAAAAATTGGGAGAGTTGTTAAGATAATTCCTTTTTCTGGTGCGTTTATACCAAGAAGAAATAATGTTGTAATTGGAAGAGTAAATGACATAGTTCATAGTGGTTGGATAATAGATATAGATTATGCTCAAAACGGATTTTTGCCTTTGATGGAAAGTCCTCGATTTGTCAGCAAAGGAGAGATGGATCAGTTCCTTGCTATTGGAGACGTTGTTGCTGCTAAAGTATGGAATGTAAGTCCTAAAGGAATTGACTTAGCGATGAAAGGCAAAGGTTTAGGAAAACTCGAGGGAGGATTTATATTTAGAGTAAGTCCTAGTAGAGTTCCTAGAATTATAGGAAGAGAAGGAAGTATGATTAATTTAATAAAAGAAAAAACTGGATGTAATGTTACAATTGGCCAAAATGGATGGGTTTGGATTAAAGGAAATGATATTGACTCTGAACTTAAGGCGAGAAAAGCAATTGAATTCATTGCAGACAAAGTTTTAGTAACCGGTTTAACTGAAAAAATGGAAAAATGGTTTGGAGAAAATAAATAATGGCATTCAAAAGGCCTGACGGCAGAAAATTAGACGAGATAAGACCAATGACTGCAAAGATTGGAATTATTCCTAATGCTGATGGAAGTGCTATGTTTACATTCGGTAAAACTGTTGCGATTGCTGCAGTTTATGGTCCTAGAATGTTACACCCACAACATATGCAAGACCCTAGAACTGCAGTCTTAAGAGTTAATTATGATTTACTTTCTTTCTCTGTTTCAGACAGAAAAAAACCTGGACCTTCCAGAAGATCACAGGAAATTTCTAAAGTTACTGAATGGGCTTTGTCTCCTGCACTGGACTTGAGAGATTTTCCAAATACAGTAATTGATGTACAAATTTACATTTTACAAGCGGATGCGAGTACAAGAGTTGCGGGAATAAATGCGGCTTCTATGGCCTTAGCTCAAGCAGGAATCCCTATGAAGGATTTGGTTTGTGCTGTTGCAATAGGTAAAATGGATAAAGATTTAGTGGTTGATGTAGATAAAGATGAGGAAGATTTTGAAGAGGGAGAGGGAGCTACAGATATACCTTTAGCTAAGCTTGCAAGTTCAGATAAGTTTACATTATTACAACTAGATGGCAAGATTCAACCTGATATGGTCGTTAAAGCTATCGAGTTGTCTAAGAAAGCATTTAGTAAGATTTATGAAGTTCAGAAAAAAGCACTAAAAGAGGTGAATTCAGAATGAAAAAGTTTTTAGCTAGTTCACTTGCTTTCACATTAGGAGGAGGAAATTAAACATGAGTTCGATGGGATTATCAAGTTTGACGTATAACACTTTACTCAAAATGTTTGCTGTTGGTAAGCGTTTTGATGGTAGAGGATTGTTTGAGACTAGAGAATTTAGTGTAGAATATAATGTTTCAAATAAAGCTGAAGGAAGTGCTAGAGTTAGACTTGGAAAAACAGAAGTTGTCGTAGGAGTTAAGTTAGAGGTTGGAGCACCTTATCCTGATTCTTTGGACAAGGGAAACTTAATGGTTTCAGGAGACTTATTGCCTTTGGCTTCACCAAGATTTGAAAGCGGACCTCCAAAATTCAACGCAATAGAATTACCTAGATTAATAGATAGAATGGTCAGAGAATCTCATGTTATTGATTTGAAAAAATTAGTAATTACTGAAGGCGAAAAAGTGTGGACTGTGATAATAGATGTTTATCCAATTAACGATGATGGAGCTTTGATTGATGCTGCTAGTATCGCCACCATTGCTGCTTTAATGCAGACAAATATTCCAGAACTTGATGAAAATGGAAAAATAGATAGAGAAAAAGAATCTAAGAAGAAACTACCTTTACTTGAGAACACGATTCCTTTATCAATTACATTTTACAAACTTGGAGATTCTTTAATAGTTGATCCTACACGTGAAGAAGAAGAAGCAAGTGACGGAAAAATAGTTTGGGGAATTTCTAACTATAAAGGTAAAGAACATATGATTCATTCTTGTCAAAAGGGAATGGAATCTTCTATGACTAGTGAAGATATTGAAAAAATGATGAAACAACTTCCTAAAACCTATGACGATACGCTTAAAAAGCTTAAAAAGTTCTTGAAGTAAAATGACTGCCTCAAATACCCATCATGAATTTACGAAATTTGAAGTTGCTAGAATAATTGGAGCAAGAGCTTTACAAATTTCTATGGATGCTCCACTTTTAATGAATATTTCTGAAGAAGAACTTGAAATAATGCATTATGACGCTTTGAAAATTGCTGAGAAAGAATTTCGTTCTGGAGTTTTACCAATTTCTGTAAAAAGACCTATGCCAACTAAGACTGGAGCCAAATTACAACCTGTTAAAGAAGACTCAAGGGATGATGAGAAAGTTGCTGAAAAAGAAAAAGAAGTAGAAAAAGAAATTGCTGAAAAGGCTGAAGAAATGGGTCTAGTAAACGAAGGGGATAGTGATGACTCTATTATGGAAGATAATTCTAGTGGCGGAGAAGAATAGTATAATTTAATTTTTTAATTTTTGTAATTTATAATTGTTTCAAGAATATTTTGACTTTTTAAATCAATTAATTAAATGCATTGAGCAATCTATCAAATTTCTGTAGGCATCTTCGAAATCCCTTAGCTCATCTGAAGATAGTTCTCCAATTGAACTTTCTTTATATCTTCTAAGTTCTGCTAAATAACTTCGAGTACCATTTATGAAAAGATCAACCCAAAGCGCCCCATCATTACTCGGATTTATACTTCTATTATTTTCTGCCTTTACTCTCATCTCTCTAAGATGATGGTATAAAATTTTTCGACTTGCATCTACCGAAGTTAGTTTCCTATTATATTTCATATAATTGACTTTTTGATATCATTTAAAAAGATTTGCAATTTAGTTATTTTATGATTATTCAAGGAGTTGATGCTGGAATAATTTTAGATTCTCGCAAACAAAAAACTATCTCTGTCTCAGTTAATGGTTGTGAGAGTGCATCTTCGCCTAATGGAAAGTCTGTTGGAAAATACGAAACTCTTCCATACTATAAATCTCTTGAATTTTGCGTTAATTTTTTAAATTCTTGGAAAAATAAATTGGAAATAAAGAAATTTGATGATTTGATTTTGATAGAAAAAGATATTTGTAAAAAACTGAATCTTAAAAGTGCTAGACAATTTGGAGCAAATGTACTTTATGCATTTGAGTCTGCAATACTTAAAGCTCTTGCTAAAGAAAAAGGAAAAGAGTTATTTGAAATTGTTGGAAGTGGAAGAAAAATTCCTCATTTAGTTGGAAATGTTGTTGGAGGAGGACTACATAGCTCTTCTATATCAAAACACCCTGATTTTCAAGAGTTTTTAATTATTCCAAAGTCTGAAAATTTTATTAATAATCTGAAAGCTATGAATTGGATTTACTCTGGTATCGGGAAACATCTTAAAATTAGAAAAGTAAATGATGAAGGTGCGTGGCTTGTTTCAATTGAAAATTTAGAAGTTTTTAATGTTTTGAATAAATTTAGATTTAAAGCTGAAAAAAAATTTGGAATAAAAATAGAAATTGGAATTGATGTAGCTAGTTCTACATTATTTAAAAGAGGAAATTATAATTATGCCGAAGGGAAATTAAATTCTTCAAATCAACAAAAATTAATGCGAGAATTGATATTAAATAACCAGTTATACTATGTTGAAGACCCTTTTGAAGAACATGACTTTAAAAGTTTTTCAAAATTGCAAGCGACAATGGGTAAAAATTGTTTGATTGTAGGAGATGACTTAACTGCTACTCAATATAATAGAGTTGTCGGAGCTATTCGCACTAAATCTATTAATTCAATGATAATAAAGCCAAATCAAAATGGGTCTTTATTTGAGTTAAAAAAAATATTTGATTTGTGTAAAAAACATAAAATAAAAACTATTTTATCTCATAGGTCTGGTGAGACTCTTGATAGTGCTTTGAGTGATTACGCTGTTGGATTTGGTGCGGATTATATTAAATGCGGTGTTGCGACAAAATGGAGAGAAGTTAAATTAAAGAGACTTGCAGAGATTGAAAGATTATTGTGACTTGTTTTTTATAGCTTTTCTAAATTGTTTAATTATATTCTTGTGTCTATTTTTTCCTACAATTCCCCAAGATTTTTTGTAATCAATAGATGCTTGTGACTCTTTTATGTCTTTAATCAATCTTTTTTTGCCAAAAATTTTTAAATAAATTTCTTTATGAATGGCGTGGACTATAAGGTGGTTTCTAGTTACTCTTGTTTCTTTAGGATAATTTTTATATAAATAATCTCCCCAGTTTTTATTAACTATATCTTCATTTTGTATTTGTATTTGATGAATCATTTCGTGCACCAGAGTGTCTATAAAATCTTCTTTTGTTTCATGAACCTTTACTGTTAGAGGGTCTGAAAAAGAACGTCCGCATCCTATTACATAACACCAAACTTGTTTTTCTTTCCACTTTAAACCTGATATCTTAGATATGCTACTCAAAACTTTTTCCTCTATTTTATTCCATTTAGGTTCTACTTCTTTTATGAAATCTCTTATTTTTTCATGAGTTGGATATTCTAAACCCTTTTTCTTGAGAGACTCTTGAATTAAATTTGAACCTCTATAGTTATTATCATACAATTGAGAATACCTAAATCTTATTTTTGAGATCATATCGTTCTAAAGAGATACTTGTTTTAAAATTATCTCTGAAAAATTTTCAATAAAAAGCTTTAAATAAGCACTAAAACAAGAGATTTCATAAATTAGCAGGTACAAGCTGAAACAAACCTTGATACACCCCTGCACTGTTTATAATATTTAATGGCAAAAAAAACTGAAAAGAAAGAAGAATCAATAGTTTCTAAAGTAGTTCATGCAGCGGAGCATGTTGTAGAAGAAATAGGTGAAGCTGTAGAGCACGTCGTAGAAACTGCTGCTGAAGGTGTTGAAAAAGCTATCGAGACTTTGGCTGGAGAGGATGAAAAACCTAAGAAGAAAACTACTAAGAAGAAAAAAGAAAGTGAAAATGAAAAAGATACTGATGAAAAACCTAAGACTAAAAAGAAAGAAATGTCTGAAGAACTGAAAGCCAAACTTAAAGCGCTTGAGGGAAAATTCAAAGAAATTGAAAAGATTGATATTAAGGAACAGGTTACTGGAGAAAAATCTGAACCTTCGAATACTCTTGTACCTATTGAAGATTACTTGAAATCATCTATGCATCTAGGAACTAGAGTTATAACTCCTAATATGCGTAAATATATCTATAAAAGAAGAGCAGATGGGTTGGCCGTTTTTAATACTGCAATGCTTGATAGTACTATGAGAGAAGCTGGAGAATTTTTATCTAAGTATGCTCCTGAAGATATAATTCTTGTTTGTAAGAGAGAAGCTGGATGGCATGCAGTTAAATTATTTTCTGAAACACTAGGCATTCGTTCTTTTACTAAAAAATATCCTGCAGGAATTTTGACAAACACAAACTTAGCTGACTTTTTTGAAACCAAACTTGTTTTGATTTGTGACCCTTGGCTTGACAAAAACGCATTGACTGATGCTAATAGGGTTGGAGTTCCTGTAATGAGTGTTTGCGATAGCAATAATTATGCCTTTGGGATTAAACAAATAGTTGCAGGAAATAACAAATCTGCTAAAAGTCTTGGGATGATAATGTACTTACTTGCGAAAATATATATTGAAAATAGAAATATGAAAGTTGATTTGCCTGAAATAGAGCAGTTTATTGATGACTGGGCTAATTTAGTTCCTCCTAAATAATTTAGAATTGTTTAATCATAAAACCCTACATTATTTCTGCCTGAGTGTTAAAGATTTTAATTAATTTTAGGAAGATTAATGTTGTAAATTTCAGCCAGCACTAAATAGAAAGATAACTATTGGATCATAGGATTATTTTTATACTCAGTTTTGTTTTCTCTATTTTGATGGAGTTAAAGCACTTTATTGAATCTCAACAACTTGACAAAGAAACTATTTTTGAAATTTTTGAAAGAGCTGATGAATTTAAAAAAGGAAATTATTCCGATATTTTGAAAGGAAAAATTTTGGCCACTTTATTTTATGAACCTAGTACTAGGACTCGTTTAAGTTTTGAGTCTGCAATGCTCAAACTTGGAGGAAATGTAATATCTACAGAAAATGCAAAAGAATTTTCTTCTGCGATAAAGGGTGAAACGATAGAGGACTCTGCTAGAGTAATTTCATCTTATGCAGACATAGTGGTAATGAGGCATCATGAAGAGGGAAGTGTTAAAATTGCTTCTAATGTTTCTAAAGTTCCAATAATTAATGCAGGAGATGGTAAGGGTCAGCATCCAACTCAATCTTTAATTGACATTTATACAATATACAAAGAAATTGGAAGATTACAAAATCTTAAGATAGCCATAGTAGGAGATTTGGCATCTGGTAGAACTGCTAGATCTTTATGCTATTTACTTGGAAAGTTTTCTGGAAATGAAATTATTTTTATTTCTCCAGAGCATTTGAAAATGAAAGATGATATTAAAGAATACTTAACTAGACACAAAGTAAATTTTAGAGATGAAAATAATCTTGATGAAATATTGCCTGAAGTTGATGTTATTTATATGACCAGAGTTCAGAAAGAAAGAATTACTTTAGATGAATACACTAATGCAAAAGGAAAATATACTTTAGACCAAAATAATTTTAATTTACTTAAAAGAGAATCTAGAATTTTACATCCCTTGCCTAAAATAGAAGAGATTAATTTACCCATTGAAATTGAAGAAATGGATTCTCGCGTAGCTTACTTTCGGCAAGCCGAAAATGGACTTTACATTAGAATGGCATTACTTAGTTATCTACTGACTTAATAGTTTGCGAAGTCTTGTGAACAATAATCTAATCTAAATCCTTCTCTTAAACCTAATATTACTGAAACATTTCCTTCACTTAAAGTTTCCATCAAATCTTCTCTAATATAACTTTTATGTAATGCTTTTTGAGTTAATCTTAATATAGAACTAAATCTAAAATCTCTTGTTATTATGGCTACACCTTTTTTTGTTGAATTTGCATAATTAATTGCATCTGAAACAACAATTTCGTCATTTACATTCTCATTATTTCGATTGTATCTTGTTGAGCCAATTACTATTTCTTGAATTTGTCTAGATGGCTCTACCATTCTACCTTTTAAAATATTTTTTGCCTTTGATTCTAAATTTATTAATCTTTCAAAAAGTTTTCTTTGTTTTGGATGCTCTGCTGATTTTTTATAGCCATTACGACCCCTCTCTCTTGGAACCCCATAATTGCTCAAAAATCTTCTCTCTTTAACTTCTTTTCTTTCTAATTCTTCTAAGACAATTTTTGATGTGCTTACTTGAGGAAATTCATTTAAAAAATCAAAAAAAATTTCTGCAGTTCTTATTGATTCTCTTAATCTTGGAAGAGAGAGATTATTATATCTTGCAAAACTTTGATTTAATCCGATTCCTCTAAAAGTTAAGAATGATTGACCCGTCGCACAGGTGTCTATTATATATTTTTCAGCTACTTCTTGATTAATTAATTCCACTAGTGAGTTATAAACTTGGGTTTGAGTTTTATCCATTTTAGAGAAATAATCTTGAAAAAAATTACTTTATAAATTATTCTAATTGAAAATTTTTGCAAAGAAAAATAAGATAAAAACACGTTAGGTATGCAATAATCAATCAGTATTCAAATAACCTTACATATTTAATTTAAATTAGGAGGTGATCCATCCGCAGGTTCCCCTACGGATACCTTGTGACGACTTAACC
>CAYNAC010000025.1:0-8431 GCA_964395155.1 Candidatus Woesearchaeota archaeon | reverse complement strand
CTGCATCCCACTCACTATGGAAGATTCTGCCCTACTGAAACTCCTGAAGGAACAGAAATAGGTTTGAGAAAAAATCTTGCAATATTATCTAGAATATCCAATGCAATTGATTTAGATGAGAAAAATTTTGTAAAACAAATTCAATCACTTGGTTTAGGAGAAGAAAAAGGAAAAGATGTCTTCTTCAATGGAAAGTATATTGGAATGGCTAAAGATGTTGAGTCTTTTGTAAATGCAGTTAGAAAAGAAAGAAGAAAGGGACAGTTTCCTTCTGAATTAAGTATTACAAGTGATAGTCCTGCAAAGACAATAATAATTTCTACAGAAGTAGGAAGGGTCTTGAGGCCTTTGATTGTCGTCGAAGGAGGAGTAAGTAAATTAAAAGACGAGCATTTAGTCTTACTTGAGCAAGGCTCTCTTAACTGGAAAGAACTTTTGAAAGATGGAGTTGTTGAGTATATAGACGCTGCAGAAGAAGAAGATGCTTTTGTTGCACAAACTACTGAAAAAATTGGCGATAAGCACACCCATTTAGAAATTGACCCTGTTGCTATATTTGGTTTGGTAACTTCTCTAGTACCTTTTGCTAATCATGACCAAGCATCTAGATTGTTAAGAGGAAGTAAAACGTTGCGTCAATCTCTTGGACTTTACGCAGCTAATTATTTGGTTAGAATGGACACAAACTCGTCTGTGTTGCATTATCCTCAAAACCCACTTGTAAAAAGTTTTGTATTTGACACTTTGAAACTATATCCTGCTGGTCAGAATATTGTTGTTGCGGTTATGCCTTATGAAGGATATAATTTAGAAGACGCTACAATATTGAATAGAGCAAGTGTTGAGAGAGGAATGGGTAGAAGCACCTACTTTAAACCTTATGAGACTATAGAGTTTAATTATGCTGGAGGATTGAAAGATGAAATCACAATACCTGATAAAGATGTATCTGGATATAGAACTGAAACGTCTTACAGACTTTTGGAAGATGATGGTATAATTTATCCTGAAGCTCAGTTGTCTTCGTCAGAAGTAATTATTGGAAGAACTACGCCTCCTAAATTTTTGTCTGAAGCTAGAAATCTTAGTATACAATCAAAGAAAGAAGGAAGTGTAGCAATAAAACAAGGAGAATCTGGAATTGTTGATGGAGTATTCATAACTACAGATAGCGAAGGAAATAAAATTGCTAGAGTAAGAATAAGAGATCATAGACTTCCAGAACCTGGAGATAAATTCTCTACACCTCACGGACAGAAAGGAGTTGTAGGATTACTTGCAGATCCTAAAGATATTCCATTTACATCTAAAGGAGTTAAACCTGATTTGATTTTCAACCCTCACGGAATTCCGAGCCGTATGACTGTTGGTTATATGATTGAAGTTTTGGCTGGAAAAGTTGGAGCAATAACTGGAAGATTTATTGATGGAACACCATTTACTGGTGCTAAAGTCGAAGATTTAGAAAAGCAATTAACTCATATGGGTTTCAGTTACGACGGAAAAGAGGAAATGTACGACGGAGTGACTGGAAGAAAAATGGATGCGAGAATTTATTTAGGCAATATGTATTACTTGAAGCTTGTACACATGGTAAAAAACAAATTGCAGGCAAGAGCTAGCGGAAAAGTTACTTTGTTGACTAGACAGCCAGTCGAAGGAAGAGCTCGTGGAGGAGCGTTGCGTCTAGGAGAAATGGAACAGCAAGCACTTGTGGCTCATGGAGCTTCACTTCTTTTGAAAGAAAGATATGATTCTGATAAAACTTTAATTTACATTTGTTCGTCTTGTGGAAATATAGGCGTAAAAGATTCCATAAGAAATAAGACTTATTGTTCAATATGTGGTGGTGCAGAAATAGAACCTATAGAAGTTGCATATGCATTTAAATTACTTGTCGAAGAATTGTTAGGACTACATATCTTAACTAGCTTTGAATTAAAGAACAAATACGAATAAAATGGCAAATCCAGAAATAGTTAAAAAACAAGTGAAATCGCTTAGATTTAGTTTGGTCAACCCTGAACAAATTAAAAAACTTAGCACTGCAAAGATTGTAACTCCTGAATTATATGATATTGATGGATTTCCTGTTGACGGCGGTTTGATGGACTTGAGGCTTGGGGCTGTTGACCCTGGAGTTAGATGTAGAACTTGTGGAGGTAGGCTAAAAGAGTGTTTAGGACATCCTGGTAGCGTTGAACTTGCTAGACCTATAGTTCATATAAAATATATTCCTTTGATAGAATTATTTTTGAGAAGTTTCTGTCATAGTTGTGGTAAACTAACTCTTGAAGAAGACAAACAGAAAAAATATACCCCTGTTGAGAGGGCTAAGAAGGCACGTGATAAGAAGAAATGTCCTTTCTGTAGTTCTGATTGTGATAAAATAAAACTTGAGAAACCTACTTCGTTTTACACTGGAAAGAAAAGGTTGTTCCCTAATGAAATAAGAGAAATTCTTGTTAAAATAAAAGATGAAGAAATAAAAAAAATAGGAGTCAATCCTAAGACATTTAGACCTGAATGGGCGATACTTTCTCAGTTGTTAGTCCCTAGTGTTACAATGAGACCTTCGATTACTTTAGATACCGGGGAAAGAAGCGAAGATGATTTGACTCACAAAATATCTGATATTATAAGAGCAAACCAAAGATTATGGGAAAATCTTAATGCTGGAGCACCAGAAGTAATTATTGAAGACTTGTGGGATTTGTTACAATATCATGTAACTACTTTCTTTGATAATAATATTTCTAAGATTCCTCCTGCGAGACATCGTTCTGGACAGCCTCTTAAAACAATTACTGAAAGAATTAAAGGAAAAGAAGGACGTATTAGAAAGAATTTGGCTGGTAAGAGAGTTAACTTTTCTGCGAGAACTGTTGTCTCTCCTGACCCTTATTTAGGATTAAATGAGGTAGGAGTTCCTTTTGAAGTTGCTAAAATAATTACAGTAGCTGAAGGGGTTACAACACTTAACTTAGAATACATGAAGAAATTAGTTAGAAAAGGAGATCAACACCCTGGAGCGAACTATGTTATAAGACCAGACGGAAAGAAAAAAAGAATTACTGAGGAGTTGAAAGAAGAGATTTGTAACGAACTCACACCAGGGTATAAGGTTGAAAGGCATTTGGTTGATGGAGATGTTGTGTTGTTTAACAGACACCCTTCTCTTCACAAACAAAGTCTTATGGCTCATTATGTTAGAGTCTTACCTTATAAGACTTTTAGATTACATCCTGCAGTTGTATTTCCTTATAACGCTGATTTCGATGGGGATGAAGTAAACATACACTCTCCTCAGACTGAAGAGGCTCGTTCTGAAGCAGAAGCACTATTAAATATTAAACATAATATAATTTCCTCTAAAAATAACACTAACTTAATTGGTCTAATAACTGATTCTTTAACTGGAAACTATATTTTAGGAAAAGATAGTTTTGAAAAAGCTGACGCGGATCAAATGCTTTTCTCTACAGGAACAATAAATTCTGGTTCAAAGAAAATAGGTGGAACTGAGCTATTCTCTAAAATAATTCCTAAAGATGATTCTATAAAAATACCTAAAGAGCTTACTGATGAAAATACATTGGGTCTAGAGAAAGGAATTATGGTCAAACAAATAGATAAGAACCACGGAAGAGATGCGGCATTAGATTCAATACAAAAAGCTGCTGCTCTTGGAACTCAATATATTACAAGAAGAGGATTTTCTCTCGGATTAAGAGACTTAGACGTTAGTCCTAAAGTTAGAGAAATAACTAATAAAATAATTGATGGGGCTTATGATAAAACTTTTAAGATAGATGAAGCTGCGCGCTCTGGAGATTTGGAATTGCTTCCAGGAAAGAATGTTGATGAAACTAAGGAAATAAAAATATCTCAGGTATTGAATGAAGTAAGAACCGAAGTTGGAAAGATTGTAAAAGAGAATATTTCTAAAGATAGCAGTATTGGGAGTATGATTTCCTCTGGAGCTGCCGGAAGTGCTACTAACATAACTCAGATTGGATGTTGTGTTGGACAGCAGATTTTGTGGAACAAACGTATAGGATTTGGATATAATGGTAGAACAACCTCTCACTTTGCTAAAGGGGACGTCGGTTCCGATGCTAAAGGTTTTATCAAGTCTTCATTTTTCGAAGGACTTAAACCTACTGAATTTTTCTTTGGAGCTATAACTGGAAGAGACGGACTTATGGATACAGCACTTCGTACTCCAAAATCTGGATATCTTTATAGAAGGTTAGTTAGCGCATTGCAAGATTTGAAAGTTGAATATGATGGAACAGTTAGAGATGCTTCACAAAATGTCATTCAGTTTATGTATGGGGGAGACGGCAAAGATGTTTCAGAACTTCACACTTCTAAAAAAATACAGCCTGGAGAATCTGTAGGAGTTACAACGTCTCAATCTTTTGGAGAATCTTCTACTCAAATGGTTTTGAACGTATTCCACTCTGCAGGAGTTGCTGAAGTGCAAGTTACTTTGGGTCTTCCAAGATTGATCGAAATATTTGATGCAAGAAAAGAACCTTCCACACCTGCTATGGAAATATATCTTGATAAAGAATCTAACAACGAGAAAGATGCGAGAAATATTGCAGAGAAGTTGAAAGAATTTAAGTTAGAAGAAATTGCTTCTGAAGTTAAGATGGACTTTTCTGGAAAGAAAATTGAAATTGAGTTAGATAATGAAGCTTTAAAGAGAGTTCATGTTGGAGCTCAAAAAATTGCAGAAAGATTAATAGAAAAAGGAATTGAAGTTAAACAAAAAGATAACTTGTTAGTTTTGAAAACGACAGAATTAGGATTTAAGGAAATGTATAAGATGAAAGAGAAATTAAAGAGCACAATTATATCCGGAGTTAAGGGAATATCTCAAGTTGTCGTAGCTCATAGAGGAAAAGACTTTGTAATATTAACTTCTGGAAGTAATTTAAAAGAAGTTATTGAATTTAAAGGAATTGACAAGAAAAAAGTATTTACAAATAATGTTCATGAAGTTGCTAGTGTTTTAGGAATAGAAGCTGCTCGCGAAGCAATATTACTTGAGATTAAAAAAGTTTTGGATTCGCAAGGTTTAGATATTGATGAAAGACATCTAGATTTGATATCAGATGCAATGACAAACATGGGAGTTGTTAAAGGAGTTACAAGAATGGGAATTATATCCAGTAAATCAAGTATTTTTGCAAGAGCAGCTTTCGAAACACCTGATAAGCAGTTTGTTAATGCAACAATACAAGGAAAGAAAGATGAATTAGCTTCTGTAATTGAAAATATTATATTAAACCAACCTATCCCTGTCGGAACAGGACTACCTGGATTACTTGTAAAAGTAACTGGTGCGCTTGTCGATAAAAAACTAAAAACAAAAAGTAAGAAATAATAAATAAAATTTAAAAATTGAGAGGTTTTATAAACTAAACAGATGAATAAGATTGTTTTACTATGGCACAAATAATATTTGCTTATGATTCAGAACTAAACTTGTATGCACAGGCATATAAAACCAGAGAGTTCTGAACATGGCCATAATTGATATGCAGACAATGAGATATATAAATCTCTTCGAGCGAATTGCTCGTGTTCGTGCTACAAAATGTTTTGTTTACAATAATATGATTTATTTTGCTGTTCCAGTTAAATTTTTTTCAAAAGCTAATGGAAATAATACTTCAAGAATGATTTCAGAACAACTTGGAAAAAGAGTTAGAATCGTAAAAGATTCTAATGATGATATAAATTCCGTCGGAAGATTTATCGAGTCTGTTGTTTCTCCAGCTAGCTTTGAAGGATTTGAATTACAAGAAGGAAAGTATATTATAACTGCTGGTTCTCGTGAGCGTGCTGCGACATTGATTGGGAGAAATAAGGCGAGACTTAACGAACTAAATTCCATAATTCAATCTTATTTTGGAAAAGAAGTTAAAGTTGTTTAATGAGATGAAAACAATTCGAGATGCTCTACTAAATTCTTTGCTTACTTTATTTTATATATTTTTTATTGGAGCATTATTTAATTTTTTAAAAATTAATTTTTCCAATCAGCCAGATACATTTCTAGCACCAATATTTATGTTAACTTTGCTTGTTTTTTCCGTCGCGCTTATGGGAATACTTGTTTTTGGAAGACCAATCATGTGGTATTTAAATGGAAATAAAAAAGAAGCAGTTAAACTTTTATTGTTTACAATTGCATTTATTTTTATAGCTCTTCTTATTTTATTTGTCTTGCTTTTTTATTTTTGAACTAATAAATAATTAACTATACTTCAAAACAAAAATTCTATACTTCTTGTTGCCTTGCCCATCTATAATTTCCTCGAATCCAACCTGTCCAGATACACCATATCTTACTTTTGATCCCATAAGCAATGGTGTAATTTCTCTACCTTCATCTACAGAAGAAGCAACTCCTGTGGAGTATAATGTTTGAGCCATCTCATCTAAAGTCTTAATGGACTGATATCCACACAAACCAAGAACTTTTCTTTTGAATGTTTTTACTCCTTCCAATTGCCTTTCTGCTTCTGTAAAAAATTTATCTTTTCTTGCTACTCTCGCGAAAAAATCTATAACTTTTTCTTCTTCTTTACTCCTTACAGAGGCAATAAAATCTGCTTCGTAGTTTCGTCCCATGTAATTTATGCAATAAATTTATTTATAAATGTTTCGCCACTATAGAATTAATACGCTTTCCGCAACTATTATATCCAAAATTTTCGAAGAGAAAGTACTCCTCAAAATTATTTTGCTTCGCAAAAAACCGCTTGCAGTTATTTTTTACAATAACCTTTATTTTTATAGCTCTTCTTATTTTATTTGTCTTGCTTTTTTATTTTTGATTTAGTGGATAATTGATGCCGCTTTTCTTAATCTGTTCATTACAGCTAAACCAATTCCAATTTCTTTTACAGAATTAATAAAAATTATATCTACTTTATCTTCATCGCATTTTCTCAATATTTTAAAAAGTTTTTTTGCAAAGTCTTTAATCTTGTTTGGGTTTATTACTTTTGTTTTTTTATCTTTAAATTTAATTTGATATTCTTTAATTTTATATTCACTTCCTTTTTCAAATAAAATAATTCTTGCATTTGGAGAATAGTGTCTGTATTTCATACCTGGAGATTTTGAGACAGATAGATGATTTTTATTTGGTTTTGAGATTATATTTGGGCATACCTTCTTTAATTTTTCAAGACTTAATCCACCAGGACGAAGTAAAATTGGAGGGTTTGTAGTTAAATCTATTACCGATGATTCTAAACCTATTTGTGAATCATTAGATTTTATTATTCCTGAAATTTTTCCGTTGAAATCGCTTAAAACATGTTTGAAGTTAGTTCCTGATGGTTTTCCTGAAATATTTGCTGATGGAGCTGATATTGGAGTTTTTGAAAGAGTTATCAATTTTAATGCTGTTTTATTATTAGGCATTCTAATTGCTACTGAATCTAAACCTCCTGTTGTTTCATAAGGTACAACTTCGCTTTTTTTTAAGATAATAGTTAATGGTCCTGGCCAAAATTTTTCTATTAGTTTAAATGCATTTTTTGGAATGTTTTTTGCTAAAAAATAAATTTCTTTTTTATCTGCAATATGAATTATCAAAGGATTATCTGATGGTCTACCCTTAGCTTCAAATATTTTTTTTACAGCTTTAGGATTTAGAGCATCTGCACCTAAACCATAGACAGTTTCTGTTGGAAAAGCTACAACTTCTCCTTTTTTTATCAATTCTGCTGCTTCATTTATTTTTTTATTATTGAATATTTTGGTAATCATTGTCTTACAAGTAGAATCTATTTTAAAAATTTGATTAATGCTTGTAATATGCCTTAAAGATTTATTAGATGATAGATTTAGAGATAAAATTTTGTAAATCTTTTTTATTCTTGTTTTTTATAGAGTAGTATTTCTTTAAAATTTGAATTGTTCTTTTTGATAGTTTCAAGTTTGAATTTTCATTTAGATAACTTATATAATTTATTTCATTACTTGGTTTTGCTTCTCCTTGTGCTTCGACTAAGAAAACCTTTGCAAGATTCCTTACATTTTTACCTCTTGAATTTTTCCATCTATCTCCTAAATAACTGAAAAGATATTTTAATTTTTTTGAGGTAAGTCCTGTTTCTTCATAGAGTTCTCTTTTTGTTGCATCTTCTCTTGATTCTCTATAATTTGCTCCTCCTCCAGGTAGAGAAAATACTTTCCTTTTTCTAGAAACAAGAAGTATACCTTTTTCTGTTTCCACTATTGCTAACCCCTTTCTTCTAATTAAAACCATTTGATTGTTAGAAATTAATTTTTTTATTTATTAAGTTATGCAAAATTGAAACTTCATAGATAAAATAACTGCTCCACCTCCTTAAGTTTAAGAAAATAGTATAAATTTTTCATTTAAGATTTAGATTTT
>CAYNAC010000024.1:0-8848 GCA_964395155.1 Candidatus Woesearchaeota archaeon | reverse complement strand
CTTGCTCGACACTCCTCACAGGCTCGGAGACTCACTGCGGAGTATGAAAACCCTCGAGGCCTTTTGAATAAAGAGGGATTTGAACATCCTGAAGTGAGCAAGTCACAAATTTGCCTTTAACAAATTTATATTTTATAAGCTATTAAAATAAGGATATTTTAAATAATTATTAAGATTTTAATTCTAAAAGAAATGACTCAAAAAATTGACTTTGAAGAAGTTATTCAAAAATATAAAAATTTCATTTTTATTGTAGAGGGAAAAAAAGATTCTAAGGCGTTAAGATATTTGGGATTAAATAGAGTGTATGAATTAAACGAGGTTGGGACTTCTCTAAGTCAGAGGATTGAAAATATAATTGAAAATATTGATAAGAAAGATGTTGTTTGCATTTTGACTGATTTAGATAAGAAAGGGAGGCGTCTATATTTGATTATTCAAAAAGAAATGCAATCCAAAGGAATTCATTTAGATTCTTCATTTAGGAATTTATTACTTAGACTTAATATTTCACATATAGAAGGTTTGTATAGTTATGTGATGAATCATCGAGATTGATTAATTTATAATTCTCTTGATGTTTTCTATATTTGTGGCTACTTCTTCTCCTCTCTTGGTTAATTTGATAAGTTTTATTCTTCCTTTCTTTTCAAAAACTACTAGTTCTAGTTTTTCTAACATTTGTAATATTTTAACTGCATGGCTATATGTACAATCCACTTCCTTTGCTAAGATTGAGCCGTATCTTGCTCTTGTTAATTTTTTTAGAGAAACTAGCATTAGTGCAGGTTTTCTTCTGAAGAAAACATCAAAGCTGTCTTTTGGTTTTTGAGTCATTTTAATATATCTTTTATAACCTCTATATTCAAACCAGTATATCGCTTTTAAGCCTTTCTACTATCTTGTTATCTTATTTAGTAGTTATTTGCTTTCACTTTTTTTTAGTTTATTTTTTAATTTGTGCTATAAAATTTTGAAGTTATTTTTATTTATGCAAAATTATCTTTTTAAGTGTTGTACTCACGAGGTAGAATTATTTTTGGTTAGATGAGGTCTATGGATTTGGTAAATATTCATTTAGATAATTTTATATTCTATTATATTCATTTCAATACATGGGAAAGAAGATTAAAATATTGGCCGCTTCAGATTTACACGGAGATAGTAGGCTTACTAAAAAATTGGCATTACGAGCTGAAAAAGAAAGAGTTGATTTAGTTGTTTTATGCGGAGATTTAACTGGATTTAAAGAGAGTAAAGATTTGATTAAACCATTTAAGGATAAAAATCAGAAAGTTTTACTATTGCCTGGAAATTGGGATTCTTTTGCAACTACTGATTTTCTTGCTCAACTTTATGGAGTTACAAATATACATGGATATAGTGCAGTTTATGAAGGAGTTGGATTTTTTGGAGCTGGAAGTGCTTCGACTGCACTTGGTCCAAGGTCAGGTATTTCTGAAAGAGAACTAATGAATACTTTGGAAAAGGCTCATACTGGGCTTAAAGGTATAGAGAAAAAAGTAATGCTTACTCATATGCATCCTTCTGGAGGGATTTCTGAAGCTGTTGGATTTAAAGGAAGTGACTCTATAACAAAAGCAGTAAAAAAGTTTAAACCAGATTTACTTTTACATGGGCATATTCATGAAACATTTGGAACAGAGGATAAAATTGGAGATACTAAGGTAATTAATGTCGGTAGAGACGGAGTTATTTTAGAAATTTAGCTTTTATTTATTATATAAAAAAATTTGCCTCTGTAAGTGTGAGGCGCGAAGCGCCGAACTGCGCCGGGTTTTGTATGAAATTAAATTACTTAATTTAGTTTAATTTTTTGTTCAAAAAAGTGAAACTTAGATACAATTATTTTTTATAGAGGGAACATGCTTCGAGGCTTTGCACACAAACAAAGTTTGAGTTTAAAACATTTCATCATCAAGACATAATTTTTAATCAAACAAGTAAAACATTTAATCAGAATTTGCATTATGTGCAAGGCCATGCTTCGACATAGATTTATAAATTTGTTTAATTTTCTTAAAAGTGAGGATTGATGCAGTTTCATGAATGAAAAAAATAATTTTTTAGATATACCAAAAATACCTTTATACTATAGTATTCCTATTCTTGCAGTCTTATTAGTTGCTTTTTCTCTGCTGGTTTTTGTGTTTAAAATTGAGGTTCCTCAAATTTATCTCCAACCTGCAGTTTTAGATTCAGTAAATGTTAGTTCTTGCGGGGTCTTAGACAAAAATAATACCTATTATATATTAAATCAGAGCATAAATTTTGATTCTTCTTCTGGGCTTTCTACTTGTATCACTATAGTCGGAAATAATAGCATTTTAGATGGAGAATTTAAACATGTAATTTCAGGCACTGGTGCAGCAGACGAGTATATCATTCATATTTTGGGAGAAAATGTTTCAGTTTTCAGAATGAATTTAACAAACTCTAGAATAGGAGTTTTAACTTCAAATAATAATTCTTATGTTCATAATAATTTTATTAATGCCACGAATGGTACAGGCATAGCTGTGGGAATAGGTTCATCTTATTCAAAAGTGATTAACAATTTAATTGTTGATTCAGTTAGCGGTATTGCTGTTGGTAGGCTTGTTAATGGTTTATCTTCTTATGGACATAATGTAGAAAATAACACTATTTTTGGAAATTCTATTAATATTAATAATCCTCTTCATAATGGTTTTGATTTTGGAATTTCTATGACTAATGTTTTGGATAGTAGATTTGTTGGAAATAAAATATACAAGAAAAACACTTTACAAGCTGTTTATGTTAAAAATTCAATTAATAATATTATTTCAAATAATATTTTGATCGGACCATTTAATAATGGTATAAATTATATTGATTCCAAAAACAATTTAATCTCAAACTTAGAGATATATAATTCTTCTAATAGTGCTATTTATGTTTATTCCACAAACAACGATACCCAGATACATATTAAAAATTCAATTATCTCGAATACTAGTTCTCCATACTATGATTTAGAAATTTTTCCAGTTTATTCTAGTAATAATTTTTCCAGAGTTTTTGTAGAGAATAGTTCAATCAAGTCATATAGGTTTAATCAAACAATGTTAACTTTTTCAGACGGAGATGATGTTTTGATAAACTTTACAAAATCTATAACTACAAATGGAAGTAATTTAAATAATTCAATTAAAACTGGTTCTAATTACGTAGAAGTAAATTCTAATTTAGATAATGGGTTGAACAAATCCGCATTAATAACTTTTTTCGGGATACCGACTAATATGATTAATCCTTTGATTTTTAGAGATGGGGTTTTGTGTTCCTTGAATGTATGTAAGAATTTGACGAGTTTGAATGCAGGTAATGTATTATTTAATGTTACAGGATGGAGTAATTATACTATTAATTATTCAGGGTTGTTTTCTACTACTGCTCAGACATTGAATATTGAAGAGCCTGATAGCGATGATAGGTACACTTTAGGTTCATTTCCTAGAACTTTTGAAGTATTGATTAATTCTGATGGTAATGTTAAATTTAGTTTGAACAATGGTTCTACAAATTTGAGTATGGTTACAGATGATAATAGAACCTTCACATATCTTCAAAATTCTCTCTCTTTAGGAGATTACACTTTTTGGGCATACGGTAATTTCTCTAACGGGACTAAGATTAGTAAGTTCCATAATTTCAGAGTCGTTGTTAATCCTCCTTCTACTACTTCTGGTGGTAGTTCAAGTGGTGGAAGTTCTGGTGGAGGTGGAACAACCGGAAATGGGACTACGTCAGGCACTAGTGGAACAACGGGCACTGGAAGTTCTGGCGGAACAACATATAGTGGAGGTAGTTCTGGTGGAACGACTTTTGGTGGAGGAGGGAATTCTAACTTCTCTATTAAGACTTTAGTCTATTGGATGATTCTTTCCATTATAATAATAACTATAATAATTTTGGTTGTTCTAATTGTTAGAACATTAAGAGCAAAGATTGCTGAAAAAAACGACTTTAATATTTCTGGAAAACCTAGCGGACAATTAATGAGTAATTTAAAATAATAAAAATATTATTTTAGTGGTTTGTTATATTTGGATTCAATTTAACAAAATTAGAAAAGTGTTTTTTGTTTAGAGTTTTTTGTTAGCTCTTCTACTGATGAATCAAAGAAATATAATATAGTATCTGCTATCGGGGTAATTTGTTTTTCAATATAATGTTCATAATTTATTTTATGTTTTAGTTTTTGTATTGGTTCAGGGCCATTTTCAGTTATGTAATACTCGATGATGTTAGAGTCTAGTTTATCTAATAATCTTGCAGCTTTAACGTGAGGAGGAGTTGTTTTAGTATATTTTTTCAAATCTTTTCTTATTGATTTTCTATAGATTAGCTTATCATCAATTTTTCCACTTCTTATTTTTTTTATGTAATCTTTTATGAATTGGATTGGTTCTTCTTTATGAAATATTCTATTCAATAATTCTATTTGGAAATCTTTAGCTGCTTGAGTCCAATCACCTCTTATGGCTTCTAGTCCGACAATTTCAAGAGATTCTTTTCCGTCTTTTTCTATGAGTCCAGCATATCTTTTTTTAGAACCTGTTTCTACTTTTATATTTCTAACTTTAGGTAACATAAATGAAAGGTAATATTTTTTGAATTCTAGTTCAAGATATGATTTTCGATTATATTTTTCTTTTACATAATTCTCGTAAAATTTATTTATGTATTCTTGAATTTCTTTTCCAAAAGATTCTAATTTTTTGTTATTATTTACTTGAAGAAAAACAGAATCTGTATCAGAATAAATTGTTTTAATTCCTTTTTCTTCTATTTTTTTAGATGTTAGTTGAATTATTTCTTGTCCAAAATGAGTTATCGCATTTGCCATATCTAGACTAAAATATCTGCAATTTGGAGAAGCTAGAACTCCAAAAAATGAGTTCATTATTATTTTTATTGCATAAGTTGATAATTCTCTTCCTTCTTTTTTTGCTCTTTCTCTTTCTTTGTGGAGTTTTTCAATTATTTGAGGTAAAATTCCATCTTCATTTTTAAAATAGGTTTTGTTTGGAGATTCGATAGAATTTTTTTCTTTCTTTTCTAACATGGATATTGGGTCTATGTTGAATGTTTTTATTATTGAAGGGTATAGAGATTTGAAGTCTAAAACTAAGACGTTATCATATATTCCAGGAGTTGGTTGCATAACATATCCTCTTTTTATTTTTTCTTCTTTTTGTTTGTAATGCATGGTTGGAGAAACTATTCCTCTTTTTGTTGCTTCTCTTATGTATAATGAATCAAACGCGACTATCGAACCAGATAATTTATTTAATGGTAGCCCTATCAGAATAGACCTTTCAATAGCTAAGTCTAATATTTTAGTTTTTACTAAAATGTCATATGCTAATTTACAATCTTGTATATTGTATTCTACTAATTTCTCTTTGTCTTTTTTGAATAAAACTTCCAGTTCTTCATGTCTGTCTTTTCCACTAATTATTTTTCCTTCACCAAGCATGGCTTGAGAAACATCCTCCAAACTATAAGATTCAAACTCTTTATTTTTTATTGATGGAGCTTCTTTGATAAATGGGTCTTTGATTAAATTTAAACCATCTAATACTTGTCTTCCTGGAATATTTGCTGTTGAACTCCTGAAAAAATTATTTTCAATTTTTAACTTTATGTTTTCGTTTGTTCTTCCTAAGTCGAAAGAAATGTTGTTTTCTTCAAATTTCTTTTTTAAATAGTTTAAATCAAAATCAATTACATTCCACCCAGTTATTATATCTGGGTCTAATTTTATTATTTCATTTTTAAAATTTCTTAAAACTTCTTCTTCTGTTTTACAGGCTACTGCATTTTTTAGAGGAGTATTGCTTATTATGAAATTTTTTTCATAATTATCCCCATATAATCCTATGCAAAATAATTCTTCGCTATTTTTGTTTGTTTCAATATCTAAAGAGATTACTTTTAGGGGGATATTTGCTTCTGAAGGTTTTATTTTTGCGTTTTTATAGATGACGTCTACCTTTTCTGAACTTTCGGTTTCTCCAGAAATTTCAATTACTGAATGTAAGTTATTATCTATCAAATACCTTATAGTTGGATTTATGTCTGCTTCATAGGTATTGATTTCTTTTTGATGTATTTCTTTTACTATTTTTGATATTTCTGTTTTGTTTTTATTTAATACTTTGACGACTTTTTCTTTAAACTTATCTGTAAGGTTTGTTTTTTCTAGTTCTATATTTTTTAAAATATCTTTTACTTTTGTTATATCTTTTTCTCTTATATAAAAATAATGTGTGAATGGTATTAATGTTGCAAATGATTTTTGATTTTCCAATTTTCCAAAAATTTGAATGAATGTTTCTTCTTCTATGTTGGCTGAAGAAATGTTTACTATGTATGCTTTCATAAATTTAGCACGATTAAAGAGTTTTTAATTGTTCTATGAAATAATTGATTTTAAATTAGATTTATTAGTGTCACTCAATAGTAGCTTAAAATGGTAAGGTTTAAATACTCAAAATAAATTGATTCTTTATGGAATTGGATAAATATAGTGATAGGGTTTTGAATAGTCGTTACTTTGTACAACTTATAGATTATGGTTGCGACCCTTTTTGTATAATGGATGATCGTGAGGCTTCACAATCAGTTCTAATGTTAAATTATAATCCTCCACAAGAGCTTGATGCTATAGGTTTTGTTAAATTTGTCCAGATGGCAGAAAGAGAAAGAACCGAAAGAGAAAGAATGGCTCGTAGGGGCACTTTTGATTAATACTAGTTAGTATTTTGGAGATTATCAACTTTCTCACAAAACAATAAAAACTTGTTAGAGTTTTGTGATTACCTTAATTTTTATTAACTCTTTATTCTAAGAATATTACATGGGTCTTCAGATAGGTGAACTTGTTTCTCGTAAGGAAGTTTCTTTTTCCGAGCTGAAAGGAAAGACTATTGCGATTGATGCTTATAATGTGATTTATCAGTTTCTTTCTTCGGTTAGACAGCCAGATGGGACTCCACTAATGGATTCTTCCGGAGCTATAACTAGCCATTTATCTGGATTATTTTATAGAAATGTTGCTTTAATGCTTGAAGGAATTAACTTAATTTATGTTTTTGATGGCGAGTATAATGTTTTGAAAGGAAAGACTCATGCTCTTAGGAAAGCTGCTAAAGAAATAATGGCTGAAAAATATGAGGAAGCAATGGAAGACGAGGATATTGAGCAAATGGGAAAATATGCTAAAGGTCTTTCTAGGTTAGATAAACAGATGATTGAAGAAAGTAAAGAGTTGCTTGAGGCAATGGGTGTTGCTGTTGTTCAGGCGCCAGGAGAAGGGGAAATGCAAGCGGCGGAACTGGTTAAAAACGGGCAGGCATGGGCTGTTGGGTCGCAAGATTATGATGCTTTAGTTGTTGGAGCTACCCGTTTGATACAGAATCTTACTCTTTCTAGAAAAAGAAAAACTTCTTCTGGATTTGTTTATATTGCTCCTGAAATGATAGAGTTTGATATGGTTATTAATCAACTTGGAATTACTTGGGATCAGTTGATTTGTTTATCTATTTTAGTTGGAACCGATTTTAATCCAGGAGGGGTTAGGGGTATAGGTCCTAAGAAAGCCCTTGCTTTAGTTAAGCAATTCGTCTATCCTGTTAAAATATTTGAAAATGTTGTTGAAAGACACGGAGATTTAGGTTTTAACTGGAGAGAGATATTTGAGATATTTAAAAAACCAGATGTTTCAAAGCACAAAGTTAATTATCCTAAATTTAATGAGGATAAAATTAAAGAGATATTGGTAAGTAGACATGAGTTTTCTGCTGAAAGAATAGAGAATTATATTGCTAAATTGAGAGAATTAAAAGCTAAGAAGGCTCAGACGAGTTTGTTTTGAATATAAATTTATAACCATTTTTAAGTTATTACAACATAAAGATTTAAATAGTATTTTTTATAATTTTTTCATATGGGTTTGATAAAAAAATTGGCTGTAGGCACCGGGTTAATTGTTTTAGGGGCTGGGGCTGTAATTGCTTATCCTTATGTAAGGAGTTGGTATTCTTCAAAAATTGAAAATGCTGAAGAGGCTGGATCTTTTGCGGGGCAAATAGGGGACTGGAAAGTTTCTTATCGGGAAGATGAAAGCGGAAATACTTTGATTGCTCGTAAAGGAAGAACTATTGTTACTTATTTAGATAAAGAAGGAGCTAAACCTCTAGATCCATTTAATAAAGAGACTCCAGATTTAACAGATAAAATAGATTCGTTAACATATCAAGATTCTAAAGGAAAAAATAGTTTTACTCGTTCAACAGATATTGACTCTTCTCGCTTCGATTTAGCGGAAATTACTGGAGTTTTTGAAAGTGCAGACAATCACTATAATGGACTTCGCACACAAATTAGAAAAGTGAAACGTGATAATATATTGAATAGATTGAAGGAGATAAAATCCGAAATTAAATAATAAAACTTGAGCTTAAAAGTTATTTCTTATTTATTTTATTTTTATGTGTTTAAATAATTGGGCTTTGCACTCAAACAAATTTAGAGCTTAAAATATTTCATCAGAATTTGTATTTATGTGCAAGGCCAAATAATTGTTAAGTTATTTAAATGAGCATTGTTCTTTATCTAGATGATAAAAAATAGTAAAATTTTTTCTTTTCTTATAATCTTAATTTTATTAGTTAGTTTTACATTTGCCCAGATAGATAATGTTGAAAAACAGATTGAAGATGCTGCTGAAGGACTCAAAGGGAACGTTACAAAAGTAAGAGGTTTTACTGAAACTGATAAGTGGAACTTTATTGGG
>CAYNAC010000023.1:0-8922 GCA_964395155.1 Candidatus Woesearchaeota archaeon | reverse complement strand
CTACAAACAAACCACACACTTTAGTGTGTGGTAAAACTCATCAGAGTTTTGTGATGCTTAAATTTTGTTTAGGTGCAAAGTCGATAGGCATATTTGACCAAATAATTTTTTTAGCGGAGAAATTTAAGTTTAGTAAGAGTTAGTTTGATAAGTTTTTGTTACAAGTTATATCTAATAGGAGATTTAGCTCCGCAAGCAAGGCAGTGTTTGAATTTTATTCCTTTTTCTAGTGCTATTTCAGTATCTGGTTTTTTACATTCGCTACATAAAACAAATTCTTTTACATAGAGGGCTATTTTGTCGTTCACTTTTGCTGAATTTAGGTTTGTTTTAAGCATTAACCTTTCTTTTTCTAAGACTCCAGAAACTGCTAATTCTTTTTGGAGAAATTTCGCTAAATGGTCTGCTTTTCTTCTAATGTAGGATGCTATTTCATTAATGTTTGTGATGAATGTGTTTTTGCCCTGAACTTTGCCCTGAACTTTTGGTATTTCAAATCGGTCACTTGAAGTTTGAACTACTTTTATTTTTTTATAAGCTTTATCAAGCATACTTTCATAAGATTCCATATTTTAGATTGATTTAAATGGCTTTTAATGGTTTTGGTTGTTGAATTTTTAAATATAAATTTATTTAAGGTGTGTAAATATGTTTTTTTAATGGGTAAGAGATTTAAGGGAGATAGTTTGTTTAATTTGGATTTGAAGGTAAGGGCGCTTTTGTCTGATAGAGTGCCTCGTATTCTAGCAGATATTTCTAAAACTCTTTCTGTTGAAAGAGAACATTTACGTGGTTATATGGCTAGTCTTGTTGACTCTGATGGGAAGTCAAATATTCATGATCCATATGTAGCTGTAAAAAGATATGAAGATAATAGGCTTTGCATTTATTATCTAAGAGATAGAAAATACGATAAATCTAGACGCAGATAATGTTTATATATATCTATAACTTTTTTAATTTATGAGTTTTAAGAATTTTATTTTAGGTCTTGGAATATTTATTGTATTTGCTCTTGCTTTATTTCAAGGACTCGAGACTTTTTATCCTACTCCTGAGTGGGATGATTTTTGTGATGTTCATCCTGGACCAATTGGTTTCACAAAAGATACTTCTTGTACCAATTTACCTGAATTACAAAAGAAAGCTGAACAGTGCTGGGCTTCGAAAGGAGAGTTTGTTTATGAATATGATCAAAATGGTTGTGCAATAGATGGTTATTGTGATGGTTGTAGAATTGATTATGAGAATGCATTGGATAAACATTCTAGCAGAGTTTTTATTATATCTATTATTATAGGGATTATTGTCTTTGTAGCAGGTTTCTTTTTACTTAAGACCGAACCTGTCGGAAGTGCTTTGATGGCTGGTGGAATATGGGCTGTATTTTATGGAGTTATGAAGAATTGGAGAAACTTTAGTCAATCTTGGAAATTTTTATTGTTGGTGGTTTTGCTAATTGTCTTGATATGGGTAGCACTCAGGTTTAACAGAAAGACTAATGGGTTTTCTAAACTGAAGAGAAAGTTTAGGAAATAAATCTTTTTTGACATAGTGGTTTGTTAATATCAAACATTCTTAACTTAAAAATACTTTAGATGATTCTTGTAAATAACTTCTTACTTTCTGTAAGTTAAGCAAATCGTCTCCGTATGCATCTGTTATTTTGTCTCTTAATCCTCCTTCCGCATCAATGGAGAACTTGTTTGTGCCAAGTCTTTGTATTAAATTTTGAGATCTTTGCCCTACATTCTCTCCTGTGAATCCTCCTGCAAAGCCTATCATGATTCCTTCCCCTAGCAATTCTTGATATATCTTTAAAGAATCTTCTACATTAAACTCTCTGCCTTTTCCTCCAGAAGGATCAATTAAAACATAGGTTGGCACGTTAGAATATTCTGTTACCCTTAGAGCAACAGTTTCAGGAGACAAACCTTGCATAGCTCTTTCAGATAATTGAAGAACTAAGTCTACTATTGGGAATCTTTCTTTAATCTTTATAACTTCTCTTCTATCTGGCCAAGGAATATTTAATTGCACTCCTTGACATTCTAGGTTTTCTGTTAATATTGCTGTTACTTGGTCTGCTAGGCTTTCCATTTCTCTTGTATTATAATGGATCATTGGAATCCCATATTCTGCCGCTTCTTTTATTAATGCTGGAACTTGTTTGATAGAAGGATATCTTAGATTGGTAGTAGGCTGGCCTTGAAGCGTTTTTTGACTAACCAATATTCCAATCATTGGTACATGATGAGTTTTAATGCTATATCCAGCGTTAGCAAATGCTTGTCCTATCCCTCTAACTTCTCCGACTGAAACAGGGCCTGTTACGCCTATATAAGGAGTAGCTTTCATTTTACCCTAAATACCTTACTTTTCCTGGTCTTGGTTCATAGATCGTACCTTCTTCTAAAAGTTTTTTGATTTCTTGATTTATTATTTCAGATTTAGAATTTAATTCTTGAGTTAGATTTTTTATGTCTGCTCCTCCGTTTTCTTCTTCTCTCTTTATTATTGTAATTAATTTATCTTTTAAATCTGTGATTTCTTGCTTGCTAGGTTCTTTTATTTTTTCAGATTCATTTTCTAGTTTTCTTAATAAGAGGTACTCTGGTTCTTTCTTTTTTATTATTTCTGGAGTCACGTAAATTTCTTTATTCCATTCTCTTACCATTCCGATTGTTAAAACGGTATCTCCTTGTTCGAATGATTTTAATTTTTCAATGTCATCTCCAAAAGTTTTTAGTTTTATTTGACCTGACGCATCGTCTAAGGTAATTGAAGCAAATTTCTTTTCATCGTCTTGAATGAACTTGTCTACAACGTTTGCAATTAGATTAACTCTTGCTACGTTTTTACCTTTTGTTTCTATAAATTTTAGTTTTTCACCATCAGTTATATGGTTGCCTTCTAATATTTCTCCAATTTTCAACTTATATGCTGTGTGTCTCTTGAATTCTTCTGCCATTTTTTACATTTATTTTCAGTGTTATTTAAGGATTGTTGTAGATTACTTATACACTTTTTTTCTATGCTCAAACTTTAGCAAAATAAGTTCATCATTTTTAAAAGCATAAATTAGTCTAAATGGCCATATATACAAAGATCTTTCGTTTCTTCTATATCTTAGTGGCTTTCCAACTTCTGGATTTTCTATTATTTTTCTGATTTGTTTTTCGAGTTTTTCTTTTAAAAAATTATCAAGATGTTTTGTTTCTTTTATGAAAGCATTGCTTGGAGTGATTTTCATTTAATCACCAGCTTTTCATTTTCTTAAAAAAATCTTCCACTTCATAAACCTGACATTTTCCCTCATCAACTTCTTTCCATATTAACTCTAATTCTTTCATTTCTTTTTCTTCTTTTTCTGTCAGACCTTCAACTTTTTTTAATACAATTAGATTATTTTTTCTTGTTATTGTGAATACTGACCCTTCTTCAAGACCTTGTCTAAGACTTTCAGGTATTACTATTTGTCCCTTCGTGCTTAGTTTTGTTGTTTCCATATTTTAGTAAGATAATCTTACTTTATAAATATTTGTATTTGATTTTTACTTCATCCATTTACTTTCAAGCTCTTTTCTTGCTCCAATTACCATTTGTTTTGCACTCTTTTTATTATTTTTGGATGTACCAAACATTTCTTTTAGCACATTTGTTTTATTTTCTCTTTTCATTAAATCTAATCTATAACTTCTGAATATAACCTGATTTGGGTTTGAAAATATCTCCTGACTTGCTTAATTGATTTAGTGCATCATCTATTTCATCTTTTGACATTCTTTCTCCTATTTCTTTTTCTAATTCTTCTATTGGGATGAGTTTTCCTAGACTGGATTCCAGTTTTGCTATCGTATCTCTTACCACTATAATTTTGTTTCTTTTTGATGTCGGAATTCCTGTTGTAACTCTGTCTATGTCAAAGGTTTGAGTTTCCTCGTCAAAGCCTACTTGCATCATAGAATATTTCAAAAGATTTATTGCTCTTTTTGCATCTTCTATAGTTACCTGATTGCTTAATCTAATTTTTGCACAGGCTTCGGATAGTCTTACAATTGCTTCTAGTTGTCTGGCGGTTATCGGTATTGCTTTCATTTCATTTCCTGAAGTAGCTTTGTTTCTTATAGAAATATAAAATTCTTTTATTTCATCAGCAGCTTCATCAGTTAATTTTGGTTTTATTTTTCTGGCATACGCGACATACTTTCTTAATAATTTTGGATCTATTACATCTCTTTCTATTTCTTGTTTATGTTCTTCTAGAACGTGCGACGCAATTGCTTCGTCTTGCGCTCTATTTGGCATATCTCTTAAAACGAAAATTACATCAAAACGGCTTAAAAGTGCCGGGGAGATATTTATCTGTTGAGGTATCGGAATTACTGGGTCGAATCTACCTAGTTTTGGGTTGCCTGCAGCTAATACAGAGGTTTCGGAACGAAGAGTTGCTTGGATATTTGCTTTCGAAATTGTAACTGTTTGTTGTTCCATGGACTCATGCATTGTTGAACGATCGTGTTCATCCATTTTTTCAATTTCATCAATGCAAACCGTTCCTTTATTTGATAAGACCATTGCTCCTGCTTCTAGTGACCACCCCTTTAGAAATTCGTCTTTGACTACTGCAGCCGTTAAACCTGCACCTGTTGCTGCTTTGCCTGAAACATAACGTCCTTTAGGAGCAATTCTTGAAACGAATTTTAGAGTTACTGATTTTGCGACTCCTGGATCTCCTACAAGTAAAACATGGATGTCTCCTCTTGTATTTCCTCCATCTGAACGTTTCTTTCTTACTCCTGAAAACAATTGCAAAAGTATTGCTTCTTTTACTTCTTTAAATCCGTATACACTTGGAGCTATGCTTGTTGAAAGTCTTTCGAATGCTTTTGGATTTGTTGCTATTTTTTTTATTTCTTCTTCATCTTTCTCGTTTACTTCTAAGTCATCAAAGGTTTCTTCTAAAGGTATTGCATTATTTGCCTCTATTGCTAAATCAAAACGAGTTGAAATCGAGCCTTGCGGAAGAGGAACTGGGACTTCTTTTAGAACTCCTATAATTCTTACTTTGCTTCCAGGAGTTGTCCTATCTTCCATTTTTGGATCTACTAAATCTTCTTTAAGAAAAACGTTCATTCTTCTTGGTTGCTCTCCACCTTCCAAAGAATCTGGTGATTCTTCAATTACTAATCTTTGTGCGTCAACCATTTCTTTTGAAAGTAATTTAAATAATCCTTTCCTTCCACATGAACATCTGGAAGGTTCGCGGAATTTTCTATCTATTTGTAGAACTGATAAAATAGCTCCGCATGTTGGGCATTCAAATCGAGCATTAACGACTTGAGGTCTTACATCTGAAGCCTGTCTAACTATTCCTTCTATTGCTATAAATTGGTCTAGATGTTTTGCACGAATTTCTTTTATTTTTATTTTTACTGAATCTGGTAATGTTCTAAATCTTATTCTTGGATTTTTTATTAATCCTGTTTCATCTAGAGAAATCTCTAGTAGAGCAGTTATTTCTTCGGGGATTTCTAAAAGTTTATCTGAAAGAATTGGGGAAAATTTTGAGAGCATATCAAAGTCTAGATTTATTACTTGTCCGTTTCCTCTAATTGATTGGAAAATTTCTTTTTTGTAACTTTCAAAAAATCTTTTTGCTTCGAGTTCTAGCTCTTGCTTTTTTCCAAGTTCCATTTTATTGCTGATTGGTTTTGCTTTATATGGTTTGTCGTTTCGAAGTGTTTATTGTCTTTTGTTGACTTTAAGGTTATTTTGATTTTGAGATATATCGATAGTAAAACAAAACTTATAAACTATCTTAATCTAGGAGGCAAGATGAAAAGAGGTTTGTTTTTATTTATAGTTATTGTTTTTAGTTTGCTTTCCGGTTTTGTATTTTATTTAGACTATTCAAAAGGATGCAGTTCAATACCTTGTGTTAAAAATTATGTTACTGGAAATGTGATTTTTGAAGGACAATCTTTGCCTACTGGAAATGCTGTTTCCGATTATGATTCTGGCGAAAATAATTTTTTTAGTAAGTTAATTGAAGTAATAATCTCTCCATTTAATAAATCTCCTCGAGAAAAAGATGTTCTTTCTGGACCGACTGCTGCTGGAACTGTTATTTCAGTTAGCGAGAATGTTTTATGGGAAAATGTTGAGAGACTCGGTTTAAATTTAGATAGTATGACTTACTGGGACGCAGGACAAATTCACAAGAATTTAATTGAAGAGGGAAACGTTAATTTTGAACCAACTTTTAAAAAAATAATTATAAATTGTGACTCTAGTAGTAGTGGTTCAACTTGTACTTCAGAGCATTTGATTGGTGCTTGGTGTAATGGGACTCAAATGGTTCAAAGCATCCCTGCAGGATTTTATAACGGAGCTACATACGAGGTTGTTTGGGGGACTGGAAAAGGGTCTAGCGGAACAATTACAAATTATCAATATTTGAATCAGTGTTCTACTACGACAAAAGCTGTATTTACTTTAAGTGGTTTTCCAGTGGATGGAACTTCTTACATAGTTATTCGTAAAAATTATAATATCTTTGACGTTTCTGGACTAGGCTCTTATCACAGATGGTTCTTTTCAAAAACTGGGGCTGGACAATTTTTGACTCAACAAGCAGATCTACCTGCCGGTACTCAAGGGACTCAAACTCTTCGTTTGTCCGCTCCAATAGCAAATACTGATTCGATTACTGCAACAATTAATTTTGATACTAATCAAGCTAGAAGATATGTCTACTTGAATGGTCAATATAGAGTTAGCTTTTTGGCGAAGGGTTTGGGTGGAAATAATCAACTAAGAGTTACTTCTGGACGATCTGGAGGTACTAATCATTATGACCAAACTATACAATTGACAAATTCATGGCAAGTTTATAATTTAGATTTTCCAATTTTAGAATCTAGAGGAAATCCTAGTGCAATTTATAATTTAGCTTTTAGAGTAAGCGGTGCTACAATTCTTTTAGATGATGTTAGTTTTAGACAAACAGATGACAATGCTCAAAATCCTACTCAATTTAGAGATTCTGCTGTTTCTCAATTAACTTCGATTAATCCAGGGATTCTTAGATTTTGGGCAGGACAACTTGGAGACACTCTTGATAATTTAATTGCACATCCATCTGCGAGAAATATTGTAGATTATTCTGGATGGGAATCTTACAAAGATGATAAGAAGTATTATTCTTTAACTGAATTTTTACAATTATCTGAACATTTAGGTTCTGATCCTTGGATAGTTGTTCCAACTATGTTTTCTAATCAAGAGATGGCTAATCTAATTGAGTATTTGGCTGGGCCTTCTACGACTACTACTTATGGTTCTAAGAGAGCAGCTTTAGGACATCCTCAACCTTGGACTGATTCTTTTTCTAAAATACATATTGAGTTAGGAAATGAAAATTGGAACGGTCTTTTTTCCAGCGCTTCAATACAAGATATAGATAATTATGCAATGTACGGAAATGAAAGATTTGCTTCTGCAAGGAATTCTCCTTACTTTAATTCAAACAAATTTCAATTGACTTTCGGTGTACAGTCTTCTGGTACTTATCAGACGCAGAGAATTCAACAATTGAGTCAGAATCACGATGCTATCGCTATCGCTCCTTACTTATATAATAATCATAATTCTAATAATCAATTAAGCAGTTTTTCAAATAATGAACAATTATTCGGGCCTTTGTTTGCAGAGACTCAACAACTTAATTCTATTAATGGTTATGTTTACGCTCAAAAACAAGCTATTATTAACTCTCTTAGACCTTCAACTAAATTATCTATTTACGAAGTTAATCTTCATTCGGATCATGGACCTTTAGGAAATAATCAACAGGCAATTGATTCTTTGAATCCATCTTTAGGTGCAGGACTAGCTGTTGGAAGTCATATGTTACAAAGTCTTAAACAACAAGGAATTTTGTCTCAAGCATTTTTTACTTTTACTCAATCTTCTTCACTTTCTTATCCAACTGAAAAATCCACTAAACTTTGGGGTTTAGCACACAACTATGATTATGGTCAGTTTTCTCCTCCTTATTCTTCATTAGTTAGACCTCATTTTTACGTTTTACAGACGATTAATAGAGTGATGAAACCTACGATGATTACTACGACTCATAGTGGAGATGACCCGACCTGGAATCAGGTACAAATGAATACAGTTAATGCTTATTCAAATGCTAAATATTTACTATCATATGCTTTCAAAGAAGGTAATCAATATGGAGTAATAGTATTTAATCTTCATAGGACAGACCCTTTAGATATTACTCTTTCACTTCCTTTTGTTCCTAATTCTAATGCTGAAAGACGTACATTTACTTCATCTCAGATTACAAATAATAATGAAAATAGTTTAGCAGTTTCTCCGACTATTTCTCCTTCGACTATCGTTCAAATGACTGGATTTAGTCAGCAAAGTCAATTTACTCTTCCTCCTTTTTCAGTTACTACTTTTTCTTTTACTTCTGGAACTAGCGGAAATTTTGATTATTCTTTATCTCTAAATCCTTCAGCAGTTTCAGTCATTCAAGGACAAGTTCAAACTACGACTGCTAGCGTTTCAGTAGTTAGTGGAACTCCACAATCTGTTTTACTTAGGGCACGAAGTTCAGATTTGCCTTCTGGAGTAAGTGTTTCATTCAATCCTTCTTCTTGTTTAGCTCCATGTTCTTCTGTGGCAACTATTACTGCTTTGTCAAATGCTAATGTCGGAAATTCGGTTATAAATATAGAGGGGATTTCTGGAGCTACTCTTAAGACTACTCCTTTGAGTTTGACAGTTCTTTCTTCTGTTCAATCACCGAATGCACCAAGCAACTTGAATGCTACAACTCTTTCTAACACGAGCATAAGGCTTGGATGGACTGACAACTCAAATAACGAGGATAATTTTGTA
>CAYNAC010000022.1:0-8948 GCA_964395155.1 Candidatus Woesearchaeota archaeon | reverse complement strand
TTAGATGAAGCAATAGAGAAAGGTATTTTAAAGAAGAACAATGGTTTTACTTATGTTGGAATTATTTTATTATTACTCTTGTTTGGAATTGTTTATAGAAAAATTCGCAAAAGAAAAAAAAGAAGTAATTAGAGGGAAAGTTAGATGATTGTAGACTACACTTCTATTGCTTTAAAAAATTTAAGGCGTAGAGGAATAAGAAGTTGGTTGACTCTTCTTGGGATTTTTATAGGAATAGCCACGGTTGTTTCACTAATTAGTTTAGGTGGAGGACTTCGATCTGCAGTACTCTCTCAATTCGGAATTAGCTCAACAGAACTAATCCAAATACAGGCTGGTGGCCTTAATTCTTTTGGACCACCGGGATCTGGAGTTTCAAAACCTTTAACTTTGGATGATGTAAGAGCGATAAAAAGATTAAATTCTGTAGATGCAGCAATACCTAGGCAAATTGTAACGGTGAAAGCAGAATTTAAAGACAAGTTAATAATAAATGCTGCAACTAATATTGTTTATGGAGATGATAGAGAATTAATTTATGAAGTATTAGATATTGAGGCTTTTGAAGGAAAATTACTTGAAGATAACGATGATGGAAAAGTAGTACTCGGAAATAACTTCTATTTTGAAGACAAAAATGGTTTTGAAAGTGAAATTAGAATTGGAGATAATATTTTAATTAATGGAAAAAATTACAAGGTTAGCGGAATACTAAAAAAGAAAGGAAGTTTTATTTTTGATCAAATAATAATTTTAAATGACAACGATTTAAAATCAATTTCAGATTATGGGGATAATGTTGATTTAATAGCAGTAAAAGTTAGAAACAAGGAATTAATTGACACTGCGAAAAAAGAAATTGAAGATTTATTGAGAGACCGAAGAGACGTTAAAATTGGAGAAGAAGATTTTGAAGTATCTACCCCTCAGGCTGCACTTGATACGGTAAATCAAGTTTTAACTGGAATTCAAATATTTGTTGCATTGATTGCTGCCATTTCGATAATAGTAGGGTCTATAGGAATAGTAAATACTATGACTACTTCAGTGCTTGAGAGAGTTAAAGAAATAGGGGTGATGAAGGCTATTGGAGCTAAGAACTCAGACATATTTGCTCAATTCTTTATAGAGGCAGGACTTTTAGGTTTGGTAGGGGGAATTATAGGCATTGTTATAGGTATTGGGATTGGATATTTGGGAACTTTATCAATAAATACTTTTTTAGGAGCATCGTCAACTCCGGAAATAAACTGGATTTTGATAGTTTTTACTTTTTTTGGAAGTTTTATAATTGGAGCGATATCTGGAATAATTCCTGCAATAAGGGCTGCAAATCAAAAACCGGTGGAGGCATTGAGAAGTTAAATGATAAATAGAGAGTTGATAAATTATTCTTTTAAAAATATAGTTCATCGAAAAGCAAGAAGCTTCTTAACTATATTTTCAATACTAGTGGGAATAACTACAATATTTATTTTTGTAAGTTTTGGACAAGGACTTTTTGATTATGTTAACGAATTTAAGTCTAGTTCAGGGGCTGATAAATTAATGATAATTCCTAAAGGAATTGGAGCTCCAGGTTTAGATAATACTTTTTTTCTCACTGAAAAAGATATAGAGTCTGTAAAGAAAACAACAGGAGTTATAGAAGCTACAGGAGTTTATATGAAGCCTGTAGAGATAAAAGAAGATGGAGTAAAAAAGTTTGTTTTTTTAATATCTTATGATCCTGACAAATCTAGCTTGCTTAAAGAAGTTTTTACTATAGAAATTGAAGAGGGGAGAGATTTGAGAATAGGAGATGATAAAAAAATAGTTTTAGGATATAATTATAAAATCGAAAAAAAAGTTTTTTCCGATAAATTAGGCCTTAATGATAATTTGGAAGTAGATGGTCAAAAAATGAAAGTTGTTGGATTTTTTGATGAAGTCGGAAATCCACAAGATGATTCTAATATTTATATAAATAATGAATATTTTGAAAAAATTTATTCAAATAATTCTAAAAAATATAATCAAATAATTGTTAGAGTTAATACGGATAACATTCCTCAAGTAATCCAAAGAATTGAATCAAACCTTAGAAAATCTAGAAATTTGGAGAGGGGAAAGGAAGACTTTTTTGTTGCGTCTTTTGAAGAATTGTTGGAACAATTTACAAATGCTTTAGATTATATTGTATATTTTGTAATATTTATTGCTTTGATATCGGTTTTAGTTTCTGCGGTAAATACTGCAAATACTACTATTACTTCGGTGCTTGAGAGAGTTAAAGAAATAGGAGTGATGAAGGCTATTGGAGCTAGAAATAATGAAATTTTTTCTATATTTGTCTTTGAAGCTGGATTTCTGGGATTGGTTGCCGGAATAATTGGAATACTAATTGGATTTATAATTACGAGTACATTCGGAATAATATTAAATAATTTAGGCTGGGGATTTTTGAGTCCGCATTATTCAATAGAATTGTTTTTAGGATGTATAATTTTTGCAACATTAACTGGAGCAATATCTGGAGTTATTCCTGCATGGAATGCGTCTAGAATAAGACCCGTTAAAGCACTTAGATATGAATAAAGATGATAACTAATAATTAAATTTTATTTCTTGTCAGATGTTGTATATGTTTTCTGGCTTTTCTTCTGGAAATAAATAAGTAAGCAATTATTCCAATTATTATGACCCATAAAAAGATTGAACCTATTGGAACTGAAGATTCTTGACGAGTATTACTAAATGCTCCATCATTAAATGAGAAGTCTTTTGTTAGTTTTCTACGCACTCCTATTTCATCATTATATTCTATTTCTATATGGATTGGTCCTGAAGATAAATCTGCGTCAAAAGTCACAGTCGTATCTTCATTTGAATCTAAATCTCCTAATATTTTGATATCTCCTCCTTCAACTAAAGCATTATCTTGTTTAGGAAATTTTATTGTTATTGCTTGAGCATTTTTTTTACCTGTATTCAATAAACCAATAACTAATTTTTTAGTAGAAAATGAATAACTATCTAGAGTTACAACAAAATCTGTGCTTACTTCTTTTATAGAAATATTAAATTCTGTAATTTTTGCAAATTGAGATTCTGAATTTATCCAAGTTTTAAGAGATAATTTATGATCTCCGTCTAAAGTGTTTGAATCTACTCTGACTTTGTAAGGAACAATCCAAAAGGAATTAAAATCTCTTTGGTAGGTTCCTCCTTTTATTGTTTGAATTTTAGAATATCCTGAATCTAAAACGAAAGGATATGTTTCCACAAACTCTAAATTTATATTACCACACTCAGGATTTTCAGTACCTGTTATTTGAAATACTAATTTTACTACTTCTCCTGGAACTGCCGAGATAGGATCTTGATTTACTAATGAAGGAGTTAAAATGCAAGTAGCTGAAGAAATTTGTATAAAAAATATACTTACAAATATTGTTATCAATAACCTCTTCATATTTAGTTAGAGAAATTAAACCTTATAAATGTTAACAGATTTTTAAATTTGAAAGTAACTAAAAAACACTATAAAAATTTATAAAGAGAGATTTGTTTGAGTGATTCAAAGAGGATATGATGACAAATAAATGTGTTTATTGTAAAACTGAGATAACTGATAATAGAGCGGTTGATGTTTGTTCTCCTTGTGGAAGAGGAATTTGGGGGGAAAAAATGTTTCAAGCAATCATCAATAACATGGGAGCTGCTAGAGATAAGGGAGACTTATATCAAGGTAGTGTTACCTCTGTTAAAAACTCTAGAAGCTCTACGGAAGCTTTTTAAAGGTAACTTATCAGATATTTCTATGTTAACTAATAAAAATATTAGAAGTAAGGGCAAAATATCTTTTACCAAATATTTTCAAGAATTTAGTGAGGGAGATAGCGTGGCTATAGTTAGAGATTTGACAATACAGAGTCCAGGTTTCCCCTCTAGAATGCAAGGAAGAACAGGAGTGGTAATTGGGAAAAGAGGAGAATCCTATGTTATATCCGTCAAAGATTTTAGTAGAGCCAAAACCTATATTGTTAAACCAATACACTTGAAAAAAATAGAGGTAACCAAAAAATGATTTTGAAAATGACTCCTGTTCATTTAGGAGATGTTAAGGAATTGGCAGGAGACCTCGAGGATAAGCCTGAATTAAGAGATTACTTAAAGGAGTTTTCTAAACTAGATAAATCTAAGGCAGATTCTTTATTAGAAGCTATTAAATCAATAGGTAATTTGAAAATTAAAGATGAATCCATAGTTAAAATAGTAGATTTACTGCCTAAAGATTCAGAATCTTTGCTCAAAATATTTAATGATATTTCTCTTGATGAGAAAGAAATAGAACAAATTTTAGCGGTGGTTAAGGAGTACTAAACATGATGAAAAAGGATGATTATGCTTTAGTATTAGATTATCTTTCAAATGGATATCCTATGGCTGGGAATATGAGACCTGTTGTTCAGGCGATTGGAATTGAACATCTGGCATTACTCGAGTTGGCACCTATAAGAGGTGCGCAAATAGAAGTAGATGAAAAAGTTTATATAGGCCCGGATAAGAGAGACAAGATATACTATATTATCGGCAGGTTACGTGTCGATAAGCTTACAGAAACGGCGAAGATCCAACTTCAAAAATTCGTAGAAAAATATGTTGGGGAGCATGAAGGAGAATTTGTTAAATTCTTTAATAATGCCCAGGCAATAAACACTAGGTTGCACCAACTTGAACTTCTACCTGGATTTGGTCGCAAACATACACAAGAATTGCTCAATGTGAGAGGAGAAAAAACTTTTGAGTCTTTTGAAGAAATAAGACAAAGAGTTAAAAGCGCTCCAGATCCAAAAAAAGCAATTGAGAAAAGAATAATAGAGGAGTTAACAGAAAACCCTCGACAAAGATTATTTGTAATGTAAAATGGCAGAAGAAAAAGAAAAACCAAAGAAAGAAGCAAAAGACTTCAAGTTAAAGCAACAGAAGGAAGAAGAGTTCCTTGAATCTCTAGTAAGAATTCATGGAAAAGATATTCCTGGAAACAAAAAAGTTTACCCTGGTCTAACCTATATTAAAGGAATTTCTTGGACTATTTCAAATGCAATTTGTAGAGTGATAAAACTAGATAAAAAAATTAAAATCTCTGAACTTTCAAAAAAACAAATAGAAGAAATTGAAGCATTCTTGCAAAAACCTAAACTAAAAGATTACTTAAAAAATAGACAAAGAGATTACGACACAGGAGAGTCTAAACATATTTTGACCAATGAGCTTGATATGGCTAAAGATTTTGATATAAAACGTATGAGGCAAATAAAAAGTTATAAGGGTATGCGTCATGCATTGAAACAACCAGTTAGAGGACAAAGAACAAGAAGTCACTTCAGAACTACAGGTGTTGCAGTGGGGGTTAAGAAAAAAGCTAAATAAAAATGATTCGCAAAAAAAATAAATTTTCGTGGCCTAGAAAGCTGTATGATAAAACTAGAATAAGCGACGAAAACAAGTTGGTTGAAGAATATGGCTTAAAAAATAAGAGAGAAATATGGAAAGCCGAAGCTAAAATAAAATATTTTAGAAATAGGGCTAAATTTTTAATCACCTCGTCAGATGATGAAAAAAATCAATTCTTCAATAAGCTTAAAGTTATGGGTCTTGAAGTAAATACCATTGCAGATGTTTTAGCTCTAAACAAGGAAGACTTACTAAAAAGAAGATTATCAACCATAGTTTGGAAAAAAGGTCTTGCTAATACAGCTAGACAAGCTAGACAATTTATAGTACATAAAAAAGTCTTGGTTAGAGACAGGGCCGTAAATATTCCTAGTTATATTGTTTCTACAGATATAGAAGGAGAAATAACTATAAAAAATAAAAAACAGGAGAGTCTAAATGAAAAAGATAAATGAAGAAATAGCTATTGAAAAAGAAGTTAAGGAAGAAGAGATTTTAGAGTCTGAAGAAATCGAAAACGAAGTTGTCGAAGAAAAAGAAGGCAAGACTGAAACAACTGCAGGAATAGCATATGTTTTCGGGTCGTATAATAATACTATAGTTCATATCACAGACTTGTCAGGGGCTACAATAACTAGAATAAGTGGTGGAATGATTACAAAACATAGCAGATTAAAGGCAAACCCTACTACAGCAATGTTTGTTGCAAAGAGAGCCGCAGAATTCGCTAAGGATGCAGGAATAAACTCCCTTTATATTAGAACGAGAGGAAAAACAAACTCTCCTGGAATAGGTCCTGGAGCTCATGCAGCAGTTAAGACGTTAAGTAAAGAAGGCTTTAAGATTCTTGGAGTATTGGATACTCACAGAGTGCCTAGAGGCGGACCAAAGAAAAAAGGAGGAAAGAGAGGAAGAAGGGTTTAAGAGGATACTTTTAAAAGCCTTTTTTCTACTAATAGACATATGGAAATTATTACAAAAACTCCTGAAAAAATGATTATTCGAACAAGTATGAATTATTCTATTCTTAATGCGATTAGAAGAAGTGTAGAAGAAATCTCTACTCTTGCAATAGATGAAGTAGAAATATTCAAAAACGATTCTGCTCTTTACGACGAGGTTTTGGCTCACCGAATAGGTCTTGTTCCTTTGAAAAATGAGGGAAAAATTTCTGAAAAAACTACTGCAGAGTTGACTTTAAAAAAAGTTGGTCCAGGAACAGTTTATTCTGGAGACTTTAAAGGAAATATAAAAGTAGTTTATGACTCGATTCCTTTGACAATTCTTGAGAAAGATCAAGAAATAGAACTAACTGCTACAGCTACAATAGGTAATGGTCTACTTCATGCAAAGCACGTTCCCGGATTGATTTATTATAGAAACCTATTTGAGGTTAAATCTGGAAATGTAAAAATAGATTCAGTAGTTCAAGAATCTCAAGGAGAAATAAAACATGAGAAAAAAGGAAATAAGTGGATCTGTGATTTAAATGATAATCAAGTTGATGAAATAAAAAAACTAGATAAAGATTCTATAAACGATAGCTCTGAGTTTCTACTTTTTGTTGAATCTTTTGGAATTTTAGATTCTGAAAAAATATTTACAAAAGCAATAGAAAAGCTTGAGGAAAATCTCGAGTCTTTTGAAAAATCTCTAAAGTAAAATGATAAGCAACACATCCATTTCAAAAAGAATATCTAGAAAAAAAGATAGTTATTTAGTGGATACTATTTTTGAAGCTAAAAAATCTAAGAATTGGAATAGAATTGCTCAACTAGTTTCAGGTTCAAGAAGAAAATATGCGAGCGTTAATTTAGGAAGAATAGAAAAAGAATCTAAAGAAGGAGAAATTTTAATAATTCCTGGAAAAGTTTTAGGAAATGGAGATTTAACAAAAAAAGTAAAAATTTGCGCGCTTTATTTTTCAGACTCTGCATTAAATAAAATAAAGCAAAGCAAAAATGAACCTGTAAAAATAGTAGATGAAATAAGAAAAAATCCTGAAGCTAAAGGTGTGAGGATTTTAATATGAATAAAAAATTAGTTGTCGACGGAACAAATGCAATTCTTGGGCGTCTTGCGAGCCATGTAGCTAAACAAGCATTACTTGGAAAAGAGATTAGTGTTGTTAATTGCGAGAAAGTTGTTATTTCAGGAAATAGAAGAATTGCTTTAGAAGGATATAAGGAAATAAGAGCTAAGGGAGGATCTTCTCAAAAAGGACCTTTGTTTCCTACAAAACCTGCTGCAATAGTTAAGAGGACAATTAGAGGAATGCTCTCCCATAAAGAAGGTCGTGGAGCTGCTGCATTTAAAAGAGTAAGGTGTTATGAAGGTTTACCAAAAGAATTTGCTGAATCTAAAATTGAATCTACTCATCAAGCTCAAGGAGTTGTTTCAATATCTCTTAAGGAAATAAGCGAGGAATTAAGATGAATAATTTAATATTAAAAACTTCGGGTAAAAGAAAAACTTCCGTCGCCAAGATAAAAGTTCTAAGTGGAAAAGGAAATGTTATGTTCAATAATTCTACAATGGACAATTTGAAAATTTTCCACAAACTCTCATTGCTTGAACCTATTAGAATTTATGAAAATTTATTTGAAAAAATGCCTTATGACTTTCAAATAAAAGTTAGTGGTGGAGGAAAAGAATCTCAAATTCAGTCAGCAAGACTTGCAATTGCAAAAGCCCTTGTAGAAATAACAAAAAAACCTGAATTAAAAGACGCTTACTTGAAGTATGATAGACATATGCTTGTTGCAGATGTTAGAAGAAAAGAACAAAGAAAACCTGGAGACTCGAAAGCTCGAGCAAAGAGACAGAAATCTTATCGTTAAAATGAAAAATAAAATTAATCAGAGAAAAGAAACTTTAATGAGATTGGTTGTGTTAGTTATCTCTGGAATAATATTATGTTTATGGAGATATTTGATTTTTGCGTTTTCAATAATAAACTTTTTTTACTCATTATTTACATCTAAGAGGAATAAAGAGTTAGCAGAGTTGAGTGAAATATGGAATACTCAATGGTATTTGTTTCAAAAATATATGATTTTCCAATCTAACTTTAGACCTTTTCCATTTACTAGCTTAGCAAAGAGTATTAGCAAATTCGAATAAATTGATATTAAGAATTAGTTACAAAACCTTTTAAAGAGAGTTCATATTTTAATTCTGAAGATGGTGAATGAAACTTTAACAAAACTACATACGGAATTAAAGCTTAGAGGGTTTTCTCCTTTAACTATCCGAAATTATTCTTTTTTTGTAGATAAATTTTTGAAAGTAACAAATAAACCTGTCGAAGAATTGGATCAAGAAGATGTTAGAAATTACCTTGCATCTATGTTTGATGAAAAATCTAAAAATACTATCATGCTTGCAGCTGCTTCTTTGAAATTCTTTTTTACGGAAATTTTAAAAAAAGAAGTTGGTGAAATAAAAATGCCAAAAAAAGACAAAAAACTTACAGAAAAAGATTACCGGCAATATATTTTAGATGAGTA